>DYRC01000137.1:1532-10099 GCA_020718925.1 Desulfonema limicola | reverse complement strand
GTTCTCACGGACACGGTGAACTACACCGTCAGCGGCAGCAGCATCACGGTAAGCGGTGAAATCACGGATGTCGGCTCAACTCCGGTCAATGTTTACGGTTTTATCTATGCGCCGCATACCGCGCCGTTCACGGGTGATGATATGCTGAAAACCGGAGACAGGGCTTATGCGATGTGGGAGCAGACGCCGCTGTATCAGGGCATGAAGTTCACAGGAACAATAAAAAACATCCCGCCCGGAAAGTGGTATCTGCGGGCGTATGCACATAACACGAATCAGGATTCATCGGCAGACCAGCCGGAAAGCCTCGGCTACGGTGAGGACATCAGCTTTACGATTGCCTGCACACCGGAAACCTGTATCCCCGGCGATGTCAACGGGGACGGCAAAATCAGCCTTGATGATGCGATGCTCGTGCTGCGGATTCTTGCCGGGATTCCGGTCGGAAACATCAATCTCAATGCGGATGTGAACGGCGATGGTAAAATCGGTCTTGAGGAACTGGGCTATATTTTGCAGAAAGTGGCGGAGTTGAGACCGTCAGGCACTTAGACAGAAATCGAATCAGGATGATAAGGATTTTATAAGGATTGAAGGATGAACCCCTCCCCTGCCCCTCCCCGGAGCGAAGAGGGGAAACTCTATCCTTCAATCCGTCATCATCCTTCAATCCTGATTCAATTTTCTCCCCTTTGTTCAATTTCCATGTCTGAAATCCCCGAAATGTGCTATACATCATCTTGAACCATGATTCACAGGATTTTTATGATTACCATGATTGAAAAATCCCGCTAATCTTCTAATCCTGAAAATCCCGGTTCAGACAGTAACATCGTAACGGAGTATGATGCTATGACAGAAAAAATCTCTTTTTTATCAGATGAATATCTTCTTGAAGGACTGCTTGATCTGAAAAGCGCGGATATGGGCGTTGTCATTACCCATCCTCATCCGCTCTACGGCGGAGATATGTGTAACTATGTAGTTGAAACTATTGCAGATGCGTTTCAAAAAAAGGGCTATTCCACTCTGCGCTTTAATTTCAGAGGCGTGGGAAAAAGTCAGGGGCAGTATGATGAGGGCATCGGAGAGCGTCAGGACGTTGTTTCTGCAATAAACTTTCTTTCTCAGCAGGGAATAAAAACGATTGATCTTGCGGGCTATTCTTTCGGGGCTTATATTAACGCGCATGTAGGCTGCCAAAACATACGGAATATGGTCATGGTATCGCCGCCGGTAAATTTCATACGCTTTGACGGCGTAAAAGAACTTCCCTGCTTAACGCTGGTAATCGGCGGAGATGAAGATGATTTTGCTTTTCCGGATGAGATTCGTCGGCATATTCCGGTATGGAATCCGGACGCCCGATTTGACATCATATCAGATGCGGATCACTTTTACGGCGGGCGTCTGAGAGAACTTGAAATGCTGCTGTATTCCCGAACCCCTCCCCTGCCCCTCCCCGGAACGGAGAGGGGTGAGACCCCACCCCCGACCCCTCCCCGGAACGGAGAGGGGAGTACTGATGATGATGTCTCCCCCTTCCCTTTCAGGGAAGGGGGCTGGGGGGTTAGGTTAATTATGAAAGGACAAACATTGTGAAAAGATTTTTTGAAAAAGTGCTGATGATTATCGGCGGTTTAACGCTGGTCGGTATGATTTACGGTGCCGGAGTCGGAATATACGTTTGGAAAAAAAAGAAGGCTGTTGAGCCGAATACCGTGCTGGAGATCAGTCTGGAGCGTAATTTTCCCGAATATGTGCCGGAAGATCGGATCGGACGCGCCATTATGGGAAGGTCTTCAACATTGCATGAGCTGATTGAATCTCTTGATGCGGCGTCAAAAGACGACCGGGTTGTAGGGTTGATTGCCAAAGTAGGCGAAGCAGGCATAGGATTTGCCCAGATTCAGGAAATCCGCGAAGCTGTTGCCAATTTCCGCAAATCCGGCAAGCCTGCATATAGTTATGCGGACACCTTCGGAGAATTCGGCGTGGGCAATCGCTCCTATTATCTTGCATCTGCGTTTGACAAAATTTATCTGCAGCCATCAGGCGATGTCGGACTGAGCGGGCTGATGTTTGAAACTCAGTTTATCAAAGGCACACTGGAGAAACTCGGTCTTGTTCCCCGAATGGGACAGCGTATGGAATACAAAAACGCGGTCAACACGTTTACGCAGACTCAATACACCGCGCCGCACAAAGAAGTGCTTCAGGCAGTAATGAAATCGTTGTTTGAGCAGATGGTGAAGGATATTGCCGCAGATCGGAAAATGACAAGCGAAGAAGTGCGAACCCTTGCGGATCGGGGCGTATTTTTAGGAAAAGAAGCCTTGGATGCAAAGCTTGTGGATAATCTGGGCTATCGGGATGAGGCATATCGGGATATTAAAAAACGGGCAGGCATCGGCGTAAAGCTGTTAAGTGTTTCAGAATATTCAAGCCGGGCAGAAGAAGATTATCAGGATAAAGGCGAAGCCATTGCTCTGATTTACGGCTCAGGCGGCGTCAAACGTGGAAAAAGCACTTATAACTCGCTTTCAGGCAGTGTCAGCATGGGTTCGGATACGGTTGCCTCAGCCTTCCGCTCCGCTGTTGATGATAAAGATGTGAAAGCTATTCTTTTCCGGGTGGACAGCCCCGGCGGGTCTTATATTGCTTCAGATACGATATGGCGCGAGGTGGTCAGAGCCAAAGAAGCAAAAAAGCCGGTGATTGTGTCTATGGGCAATGTTGCCGGATCCGGCGGGTATTTTGTTGCGATGGCAGCAGATAAAATTGTGGCACAGCCTGCTACGATTACCGGCTCTATCGGCGTTTTCGGCGGAAAATTTTTAACCAAGGGGCTGATGGACAAAATAGGCATTTCCACCGACGAGGTTCATACCAGCCAGAATTCCACCCTGTGGACCACCTCTCAGGATTACACGCCCGCGCAATGGAAGCGCATTCAGGCAGCCTTGGATCGGATTTATGAAGATTTTACCGATAAAGTCGCGCAGGGCAGAAATTTACCCAAAGATATGGTGATGAATGTTGCCAAAGGACGAATCTGGACAGGTCAGGATGCCAAAGATAACGGGCTGGTGGATGAGTTGGGCGGATTCAACACCGCGCTGCGCCTTGCCAAAAAAGCTGCCAATATTCCCGAAGACGCAAAAGTCCGGCTCAAAGGTTATCCTGAAAAGAAATCTCTGATAGACAGCATTCTGAATCGGGAATCTGATGTCGGCGATAAGTCGAATGAAGACAGCATGACAAAGGTGATAGAGGAGATTCAGCCCATAGTCCGGGCAGTAAAAGCTCTTGGGATTGCTGAAGAACCGGGTGTTTTGGCAGTGCCGGAGTCGGAGATGTTTCGATAATTAATTATGATTCACGGAATCAGAGGGTTATCATAATTAAATCTTGTTAATCCCGAAATTCTGTGAAGCTCGGGTTTAATACCCCGCCGCTTTCGGCGGGGTCGTTCATTTTGAAAAATTATTTGCTCAATTTTGCCAACGCGCTTTTGAGTTCCTGAACCGCAGCAGCCGATTTGTGCAGAGCGGCTTTTTCATCATCGGTCAGTTTGATTTCAATGACCTGTTCCACGCCGGCTTTGCCCAGTTTGACCGGGACGCCGATGAACAGTCCGTTAATGCCGTATTCGCCTTCAAGGTATGCGGCGCAGGGCAGAACCGTTTTTTTGTCCAGCAGGATGGCTTTTGCCATTTCAACGGCTGACGATGCAGGCGCATAGAACGCGCTGCCGGTTTTGAGCAGGCTGACGATTTCCGCGCCGCCGTTGGCAGTCCGTTTAACCAGTGCGTCAATTCTGTCTTTGGACATGAGTTCGGTAATCGGAATTCCGCCTACTGTGGAGTAGCGGGGCAGCGGAACCATCGTGTCGCCGTGTCCGCCCAGCACAAATGCGTGGGTGCTTTCAATAGAAACATTGAGTTCCATTGCAATAAAGGCTCTGAAACGGGCTGAATCCAAAACGCCTGCCATGCCGATCACTCTGTTTTTGGGGAATCCGCTGACCTGATGGGCTACATGACACATAGCGTCCAGCGGGTTGCTGACGATAATCAGAATCGCATTCGGGGAATATTTTGCAATCTGCTGGGTAACATTTTTCATAATTCCCGCATTGGTGCTGAGCAGGTCATCGCGGCTCATGCCCGGTTTCCGGGGGATACCGGCAGTGATAATCACGATGTCCGAATTTGCCGAAGCTTCATAGGCATTGGTGCCGAGAATTTTGGAATCATGTTTTTCAACGGCTGCTGCCTGAGTCAGGTCTAATGCTTTTCCTTGAGGAACGCCTTCGACAATGTCCACCAGCACCACGTCTGCCAATTCTTTTTCCGCCATTCTCTGTGCCGCAGTTGCGCCTACAAAGCCCGCTCCCACAATGGTTACTTTCTTGTCCATCATTTTCTCCTTTAATCATCAACATATAATGTGTTATAGTCTGAAAAATAGAAATAAAACATTTAACACAAATTTTGCCGATGTCAATACTTTTATCAATGTATTGACATCACGCCTGAAAATGGATAAGCATAATAATTATAAATAAGACAAAGAGGTGGCACAATGGATGTGAAAGAGCGGATCAAATCATTATTGCAGCAGGCGGATATTTATCAGGCTCAGGGGCTTCTCAACGAGGCAAAAGACAGATACATGCAGGCCGGTCAGATTATCAAACAGCATGAAGACGTTATCAGAAACAAGTCGCTGTTGAGTTCCATTGCCGCCAAAGTCCGAGCCATCAACGATGACATGAAGCGTCTTGAAGAATCACCGCTTCTCAGAGAAATGCCGGAGCAGGTTCAGGAGGTGATCCGGACCAAATTTTCTTTTTCAAAAGATGACAATCTCAAAGACATGGAAGGCGCGATTGCCCTTGCCAAGTTCGGGCAGTATAAGCGGGCGCTCAGAGAATTTAATGAACTGTTGAGCCGGGAAGATATCCGGATGGACGTTGCCAAAAACATTTTCCGATGTCACATGGCAATGGATCTGATTGAGGATGCGGCAGTTCAGTATGAGCAGTGGATGAACGGAAACCTGTTCTCAGTAGGACAATTGGGCAAGCTCAGGTTTTTTTTGCAGAATATCCTTGAGAAAAAGGGAATTGACCGGCAGCTGCCCATGCCTGATGATCCCGGAAGAGAAAAAGAGGTAACTCAGGAAGAAATTCTGGACATCAGCTCCGTAGGAATTACAATAAGTGAAGGCGTTAAAAAAGGGGAAACCATCGAATATGATGTCAGCTTCCAATCCGGCAATGTGATTAATATTCTGATTTCAAGCACGGATAAATATCTGCTGGAGCATCTGGATGTCGGCATCACGCTCGATCAGGTACAATTTTATTCCCCTATGGCAATGTTCAACGGCAAAGCGGTGGTTTCTGCAAAATCTAAAATTGAATCAGGCCCCAAGCAGGGATATTACAGCCTGGACATTAAAATCAAAAGTATCTGACCTATGGCAAATATTAATTTGAAAGATCGGGAAATTGAGTGTAAAATTGTCTATTACGGACCCGGGCGGTGCGGAAAGACCACCAATCTTGAATATATTTTCAAGACTTTCCGAAAGCAGGTAACCGGAGATATGGTCTGCGCCAAAACCGAGGGGGATCGGACATTGTTTTTTGATTTTCTGCCGATGGGGGTCGGAAAAGTCAAGGGCTTTGACGTGCGGATTCAGCTTTATACGGTTCCGGGGCAGGTCAAGTACGCATCCACCCGAAAAATGGTGTTAAGGGAAGTGGACGGTTTGGTGTTTGTGGCAGATTCGCTGGAAGTCAGGCGGGAAAAAAATGCGTTGTCTTTAAAAGACCTGCATCAGAATCTCAAAGAATACGGGTTGAGCATTATGAAAATCCCGCTGATTCTCCAATATAACAAACGGGACCTTGCCGAACAGAACATTCCGATTATGAGCATTGAGCAGATGGAAAAAGATCTGAATCGCCAATTGAAAGCGCCGTCGTTTCCGGCAAGCGCGGTCATAGGAACCGGCGTGGGCGAGACCTTGAAGGCGATTATCAAACTAACCCTGCAATCCATGAAGCAGAAAATGGGATGGTAAGAAAAGGGAATTACAGATGGGCAATATTGTCTTAAACGGCAGCCTGAAATTTCTGAGTTTGGGAGATGTCCTGCAGCTTATCGGATCAAGCGGCGGATCGGGTGTGTTGCGTCTCATGAGCAAATACTCTCAGACGCCGGGAGAGGTATTTTTTACAAAAGGCAATATTATCAATGCGTCAGCATCGGACAAAACCGGCTTGGACGCGGTATATCTGCTCTTCGGATGGGCAGAAGGCGATTTTGAATTCAGCCTTGAAAATTTCAACGTCCCCAAAGTCATTACCAGCAACCGGATGGAAATTATTTTAGACGGTCTCAGAATGGTGGATGACGGCGAAACGCCCAAGCTGGGTCCGGTGTCATTTGAAAAGAAAGAATCTTCCACTATTCCGGTCATCAAAGGTCCCTTGATTGATTATATGTATGTGGCAGATGAAGAAGAGTTCCGGGATGGGCAGTTTATTATTCAGGAAAAGCGGCATGGCAACTGGATATGGTCAATTATGGAAGGCGTGGTGGATATTGTCAAAGAAACCCCTCAGGGTCCGCTGACCATTTTAAGAATCGGTGAAGGGTCGTTTATCGGCGGCATCAGTGCGTTCATGTTTCAGGGAAGCGTCCGCAATGCAACCGCAGTTGCCGTCGGCAAGGTGCAGTTAGGAATCCTGAATACACAGCGGCTGTCCGAAGAATTTCTCAGTCAGTCCCGCGACTTCAAAGATTTTGCCATCAGCATGGATCGCCGCCGGAGAGATTTAACGAACAAAGTGGTGGATGTATATCTGAAGCGGGATAACCTCAAAGAACGGCTTGCCAGCAAAAAACACACGATCAAACAGGGACAGAAAGACGAAACCCTCTATCGGATCACTCAGGGTGAAGCCGCGATTGTGCGAAAAATTCCCGAAGGATATGTTCTTGCAGCCATGTTGGGACCCGGAGACTTTATCGGTCATATATCGTTTTTGGACATGGGACATGAACCGTATTCCGCATCTGTTTTTACATCAGAAGATTTTCAGTCTGATAAAGTCAATCAGGAAAATTTACGCAAAGAATATGACGGTCTGGCATCCACCTTGCGGAATCTGATCGAAAGCGTTGCGACCACTATTTCCGTAACGACCAGGGTGTCCTGTGAATTTCAACGGAAAAATGCAAAAGAAGCAAAACAGAAAAAATAGAACAAAATTAATAAAAAAGGCCTTGTGGGGTGAAAATATGCAGTCAGTCGAAGAGAAAAGAAGACATAAGCGATTCAATTCGCTCAACCTGTCTTATGTGTGCGTGGATGAAAGCGGGCGTATTGTCTATGAAGGAATGGGCAGAACCCTGAACGTATCCGAATCCGGCATTTTATTGGAAACGCATTTCCCTACTGAATTCGGACAGATATTATCCATGACCGTTGCATTTGAGGAAAATCTGCTCAATCTCAAAGGCAAAGTCGTTCATTGCCGGGAAGGGCGCCCCGGAAAATACGAAACCGGTGTCCAGTTCTCGGAACTGGAACAAGACGTAACCGAGATATTCAAACAATATGTGGCAGCATTTGAGCGGCAGCAGCAGATCAGTTCGCGCCCCATCTTTGAAACGGATTTTTTTGATCTTATGCTGATAAAACGCGGCAAAGTCAGAGATATGTATGATCTGGGAGATAGTCTGCTGATGGTGGCTGCTGATCGT
The DNA here is from genome assembly GCA_020718925.1 of Desulfonema limicola. GTDB lineage: Bacteria > Desulfobacterota > Desulfobacteria > Desulfobacterales > DYRC01 > DYRC01. The sequence continues at coordinate 2,315 of DYRC01000137.1, read as the reverse complement.
ATTTCCGCTTACGATGTGGTCATGCCGGAGCCTGTGCCGCAAAAAGGCAAAGTGCTGACGCAGATTTCTCTGTTCTGGTTCGATGTGATGAAATCCATAGTAAAAAACCATCTGATTTCCGCAGACCCCGACGACTATCCGGAATCGTGCAAGCCATACACCGATATTCTCAAAGGACGGAGTATGATGGTGTTAAAAGCCAAACCCATTCCCATCGAATGCGTGGTCAGAGGCTATCTTTCCGGTTCCGGCTGGGAATCTTATCAGAAATCAGGAACGGTCTGCGGCATTGCGCTGCCTCAGGGCTTGAAAGAATCGGATAAACTGCCTGAACCTATTTTTACGCCCTCTACCAAAGAAGAGATCGGGGTGCATGACATCAATATTGATTTTGAAGAGACCGTTAAGCGGATAGGTCAGGATTTGGCAGAAAAAATCAGAGATTTAAGCCTTGCGATTTATAAAAAAGGCAGTGAGCTGGCAGATAAAAAAGGCATTATCATTGCAGATACCAAATTCGAGTTCGGGCTTTTAGGCGATGAGGTTATATTGATAGACGAGGTGCTGACGCCCGATTCTTCCCGATTCTGGCCCAAAGACAGCTATCAGCCCGGCGGATCTCAGAAAAGCTTTGACAAACAATATCTCAGAGATTATCTCATCTCTGTTAAATGGAACAAACAGCGTCCCGCGCCATTTCTGCCGGACGAAGTGATTCGCAATACCTCTCAGAAATATCTTGAGGCATTCCGGTTTCTGACCGATGAAGATCATTTATTTTAG
>DYRC01000137.1:0-1432 GCA_020718925.1 Desulfonema limicola | reverse complement strand
TCAGAAATATCTTGAGGCATTCCGGTTTCTGACCGATGAAGATCATTTATTTTAGGTCGGAGTGGAAAGTGTTAAGTGGAAAGTGTTAAGTGGATGGTGTTAGGAAAAAACATAACACATAACACATAACACATCATAAAAAATGAGGAGTGAGGAGTGAGAAGTGAGAAGTTGGAGACGGTTCGGCTTTCCGACATCGGTTCTGATGAGCGGTTTCGGATCACCACCCGGACAGATAATGATATGTTGCGCGAATCTATCCGATATGCGGGGCTTATTTCTCCGCCGATTCTTCTTCAGATGCTATCGGGTTTTATGATTGTCTGCGGTTTTCGCAGGATCAGCGTCTGCCGTTCTCTCGGAATGACCGATATTCCGGCAAGAATTATGCCGATTGGCACGGGTGATGTTGAATGCGTAAAACTTGCGATTACGGATAACGCGCTTCAGCGAAGTCTGAATCTCATTGAAATATCCCTAAGTCTGAATCTGCTTTCGCCTTTTTCTGATAATGAAAAAGAACTCAGCCGCGTTGCAACGTCTATGGGACTGCCCTCAAATCTGTCTCTGATTAGAAAAATCAAACCTCTGTGTCTGCTGCCCATTTCTGTTCAGCAGGGTATTTTATCCGAATCTGTCGCACTGCCCATCGCACAGGAATTGCAGGGCATGACAGATCAGGAGTCCGTTGCGATTGCGGAGATGTTCAGGGAACTGAATCCCAGTCTGAATAAGCAGCGCGAAATTCTGACGCTGATAAAAGAAATTGCTTTGCGCGAAAATATTTCTCTGTCAACGCTGACAGGACAGTTTGAAGATATGATAAAAGACCCGGATGCGGATAAAAATCAGAAGATTCAGAAAATCCGTCTCTGTCTGAAACAGCGGAGATATCCCGCGTTAAGCCGCGCTGAAGCCGACTTTGAACGTGTGGTGAAAAATCTGCACCTTGGCAACGGACTTGATTTGATTGCGCCGAAATATTTTGAAGGCAGGGAATATACAGTTGCACTGCGCTTTAAAACCCTTGAGGAGTTAAGACAGAACGCATCAAGGCTTGACCGGATGATGCTCGATCCCGGGTTCATTGATACGCTCTCGGCATCTTTCTGATTTCAGCATGAAGAGCAGGAAGCTCATTCAGGTTAAATTTCAATAAAAAAAATTCTTCTCCCTCATAAACAATATGTAACGGGTGAAAAAATGATTTATCCCGAAATGCAGCGTGTGAAAACAAATTGTTTGACAAACGTTCAATCTTGTGAAAGCCTGAAATGAAGGTTTTTGTCAAACCTCAAACAGACAGGAGAAAACCCATGCGTCCTCCGCCTGAAAAAAACAGAATAATACTTGACTTTTTCAATAAAATCAGGTATATTGTCAGCACGTCAGCACGTCAGCACGTCAGCACGTCAGCACGTCAGCACGTCAG
>DYRC01000136.1 GCA_020718925.1 Desulfonema limicola | reverse complement strand
GCACTTTGCATTATTTTCCCCTTCTCTGATTATCCGGGGAGGGGTTCAAATCCTTATCTTCTGAGCTTTTCCAAACTCACCCGTGCAAACTCAATAGAAGCATCCAAAGACAATGCCATCTCATAAAACGCGATAGCTTGTTCTGTGTTGCCCATATCTCTGTAATTTGAAGCAATATTCGCATAATCAATGGCAGAACTCGGATCGAGTCTGATTACATTCTTAAAGCATTCAATCGCTTTTTCGTGTTGTTTGAGCTTGAAATAGCAAAATCCCATCAGATTATAAATATCCGTTCTTTCCGAATCCAGCGTTTCACCCTGTTGAAGCGCGTCCAATGCCTCCTGATAGCGTTCCATATCTTTCAGACAGATTCCCATATACGCATAAATGCTTGCGCTGTCCTGCGCTGTGGGATTGAGTTCAATCGCCTGACGGTAATATTTCAGGGCAGTTTCAGGATCGTTTAAGGAAAGATGGGCAGTTCCGAGATAAAATTTAAGATAGTATTTTCCGGGCAGAATCGCTTCCATATTTTTCAATTCGGAAATTGCCGTAAGCGGGTCGTTATTCTGGGCAATCAGTTTGGCAGAAAACATGCCTACGCTGGTTCCGATGGCTCTCTCCCGAAAATGCGCCCCCGGAATAATGACATAAAACGCAGGAATCCCAAGCATCGGGTGCGTGGTATTGATAACAAAAATCTCCATGCCTTTTTTTGCCAGCGCGGACACCATATTTTGCACTTCAATACGGATATTGTTGTCTGAAAGATTCGGAAGGGAGCCGATTTCGGTATGTTTAGTCGGATTCATAATAAATTTTGCATCTTCAATGCGGGTAAATTTCGGAAGACCGCTTGCCATATAATTTGAGCCGGAATTGAAATCTCCTGCTAATTGCGCCACTTCGGTCAATGCCCGGCTTAATGCTTTTTCCGGATCGGGCGTTGTTCCGGCTGTCCAGACAATTTCGCTTTTTTGCGGGAAAGTGGATGGATCGTAAGCAAGAACGCCCACTGTCGGAATGCCGGTATCCAATGAAAAATCGGAAATATACAGATTTATTCCCGCTTTTTCATATTTGGCAAGCATGTCTTTGACTGCCGGATCAGTTGCGGAATCAGGCAGAATTGCCGGAATGTCAAGCCTTTGCTGGCTGATGAGTGAAGACACATGACGCTCGACAATCTCACAAATTCCCTGACTCAATGCTTCTTCAACGCAATTTCCGGCAGATGGTCCGTTATATTCATTGATGGCAAAAAACCAGTCAAAGGGAATCAGCACTTCTTCATCACGGGTGAGATTATATCCCCGTGTCCATTTCAGGGGCAGATTTTCAAATATTTTCCGGCTCTCATCAGATTCATCGTGAACAGAGCGGGCAATCATATCAAACGACATGCCCTTTTCCTGAAGATGGCAGTAGCGTTCTGTGATAAAATTGGCAGGATTTTGGCTGAAAGAAAAAAAGCTGAATCGCTCTGCCAACTCCATGACCGCGCTGGCTTCAGCCTGCTGAGGTGTCGCGCCTTTGCCCATCTGCTTTTTCGTGCCGATCACAGACAGAGCGTCTTTTCCGCACACGCTGAAATATACCGGAATATTCAGCCTTCCATTATCAATTCTTACTGTATTTTCAAGAATACTCAAACGAATCTGATTCAATTTTTCTTTAAACTGCTTGACGGTTTGCTCAGGCGGTAATATCTTATCCTGATCAAGGGTGAATGTTTTAAATGCGTCTTTTAAAATAATACGGCTGGTCATCATGTTCCTCCGGGCGCAAAATAGAAAAAAATATATTTTGACCGGTTTCAAAAAATAATACAAGTATTTTTTGCATTGACCGGAGTTAAAAGATGTGCTAAAAGGGAGAGATAATCTTGTGTGGGGCCATAGCTCAGCTGGGAGAGCGGTTGGTTCGCAATCAACAGGCCGCCGGTTCGATCCCGGCTGGCTCCACCACTATGATTCAAAAAAAAGCCCTTCTCAATGGTCAGCCGACAAACAAAGACATATCTTCATTCATTCGATTATGCAGGAAAAGTTTTGTGGGGCCATAGCTCAGCTGGGAGAGCGGTTGGTTCGCAATCAACAGGCCGCCGGTTCGATCCCGGCTGGCTCCACCATTTTTGCTGTTTTAAGGAACGCACCATGACACGAAATGCCGCGGTTGACCGCCGCACGTCTGAAACGCAAATCTCCGTCACCCTGAATCTGGACGGAAAAGGAAAGCCGGATATTGCAACAGGCATTCCCTTTTTTGATCACATGCTCACGCTGTTTGCCGCGCACGGACTCTTTGATCTGACGGTTCATGCCAACGGCGATCTGGCGGTAGATTTTCATCACACAGTCGAAGATGTGGGAATTGTTTTAGGCGATGCGTTTTCAAAAGCATTAGGCGATAGAAAAGGAATCAGACGCTACGGTCATGCGGTGATTCCGATGGATGAAACGCTGACAGCCGTAACCGTTGATCTGTCCAATCGTCCGTTTCTGGTCTATCATGTCCCTGCCACGCCGGATGCCGGCGGCGCGTTCAGCATTTATCTGGCAAAAGAATTTTTCAGAGCGTTTGCCAACCGTGCGGGCATGAATCTTCACATCAATGTATTTTACGGCGAAAATGAGCATCATGTCATCGAATCTGTTTTCAAAGCAATGGCAAGAGCTTTGGATATAGCTGTTTCTCTTGACGAAAGGATTGGCGATGTCCCTTCTACAAAAGGCGTGTTATAGGTCTTTAGGCGTGTGTGCCGCATTGTTTCTGATATGCGCCTGCGCTCATCAGGCTGCTCATCAGTCTGATGCGGTTTCCGAATCCGAGACATTGAATATTTCCGGCATCCGAAAGCTGATAATTTTTCCATTCAGAGATATGTCTCAAACTATGGAAAAAGACAGCGGCATCCGATGCCCTTTCAGCGGCAGCATGTTTGTTACCGGTGTTGTGGCACCTGAAGCTGAAAGCGTTCTGACAGACGGGCTGATGTCAAAGCTTAAAGGTCTGAAGAAAATTGACGCTTTTCCGGCAGGACAGGCATACACGTCCTCATTTTCCGATGGCGGCAGATATAAGTTCTCAGATAAGCAATATCTGATTCAGATTGCCAGAAAAGCCGGGGCAGACAGCATTATGATTGGGCATATTTACCGCTATCAGGAACGGGCAGGAAATGAATATGCAGTCAATTCCCCCGCGTCTGTGTCTTATGATCTGCATCTGATTCGGGTATCGGATGCCCGTGTATTATGGTCTGACAGATGGGATGAAACCCAGCGGTCTTTAACTGAAAACCTTTTTAACATCGGCACATTTTTAGAACGGAAAGGAAGATGGGTCAGCGCGGGCGAACTTGCTCTTTCCGGGCTTGAAAAAGTGCTGAAACCCTTTGAACAATGATAATTATTCCGGCAGTTGATATTAAAGACGGCAAATGTGTGCGGCTGCTTCAGGGTCGCATGGATGCACAAACCGTATTTTCCGATGATCCTTCGGGTATGGCAAAACGATGGGAAAATGAAGGCGCGTTGCTGATTCATGTCGTGGATCTGGATGGCGCAGTATCGAAAAATCCAAAGAATGTCAAATCAATTCAGAAGATTCTGCAAACTGTAACCGCTGATATTCAGGTAGGCGGCGGCATCCGCAACATGGAAACGATTCAGATGTACATGGATTTGGGCGTGAAGCGCGTGATTATCGGCACAGAAGCGATTCGCAACCCGTCATTTGTCAAAGACGCATGTAAATCGTTTCCATCAAGCATTGTTGTAGGAATTGATGCGCGAAACGGTATGGCAGCCATTGAAGGCTGGACTGAGACCACGCAGACCACCGCGATTGATTTGGCAAAGCAATTTGAAGATTGCGGCGTGGCGGCGATTCATTTTACAGATATTCATCGGGATGGAATGCAGACCGGTCCCAACATTGAGGAGACCCGGAAATTGGCAGAATCTGTATCGGTTCCGGTGGTGGCGTCCGGCGGCGTATCCAATCTTGAAGATATTGAGCGTCTGCTGCCGCTTCAGGCGGTCGGCGTAACCGGCGTGATTGTCGGCAGAGCATTATATAGCGGAACCGTGGATTTGAAAGAGGCCATGTCGCTTGTTTATTCCCGATGATAAAATTTCAGACATCAGAGCTGCGGCGGATATTTTGGAACTTATCTCCGAATCCGTTTTACTGAAAAAAGCAGGCAAAAATTATACCGGACTGTGTCCGTTTCATGCTGAAAAAACACCGTCTTTTACCGTGAATCCTGAGAAGCAGATTTTTTACTGCTTCGGGTGTGGCGCGGGGGGAGACGTATTTGCTTTTTTAAGGCTTCATGACAATCTTTCTTTTCCGCAAGCAATCAAGATGCTTGCATCCCGCTGCGGAATTGAAATTCCCACGCAGCAGATGACGCCTGAACAGAAACGGCAATCGGATGAGCGGGAAAATCTTCTGGATGTTAATAAGGAGGCAATGACATATTTCCAGCTTGCCTTATACAGTGATGCGGGAGAAAACGCAAGAGAATACCTCAGACAGCGCAATATCAGCAAAGAGATAATTGAGCGGTTTCAACTAGGCTATGCGCCTGATGGCTGGGACAATATACTCCGGCATCTGGGAACTAAACGGATTTCTCAGGCTTTGGCTGAAAAAAGCGGGCTGATTATTCCCCGATCCGGCAAATCCGGTTTTTATGATCGGTTCAGAAACCGGATTATGTTTCCGATTTCAGATATTCGGATGCAGATTATCGGGTTCGGCGGGAGGGTGATGGACGATTCTTTGCCCAAATATCTCAATTCGCCTGAAACACCCTTGTATGACAAACGCCGATCTCTTTACGGGCTTCATCTTGCCAAATCCGATTGCAGAACCAAAGATCATGCGTATATTACAGAAGGCTATATAGATGTGTTGGCTTTGCACCAACATGGCATTAAAAACGCGGTTGCCACGTTAGGAACAGCGTTAAGCCGTGAACATCTGCGGCTTCTCAAAGGCTATACCTCAAAAGTAACGCTGGTCTATGATTCAGATGAGGCAGGCATCAAGGCAGCACAGCGCAGCATTGATATTTTCGGCAAAGAACATATCGAAGCCCGGATTCTGATTCTGCCTTCAGGCTATGATCCGGATTCTTTTTTGTCAAAGTTCGGGGCTGATGCATTTTTGGCACAGACGAAAAAAGCCCGAAGCATCATGGAGTTTCTGCTGGATCGGGCAGTTGAGCGGCATGGGGTTTCACCCGAAGGAAAATCACTTATTCTTTCGGAGATGAAAGGACATATTGCTTTGGTTGAAGATGATGTGGCAAGAGCTTTGCATATCAAAATATTATCGGAACGTATCGGCGTTGAAGAGGAAATGGTATGGGAAAAAGTGAGAAATCAGGAAGTGAGCATTGAGAAATCACCTCCCACTTCTCACTTCTCACTTCTCACTTCTCACTTAAAAGAAAACCGCCTTGAGCTTCGGATGATTGCGATGATGCTGGGCTTTCCCGACATACTTTCTCATATCCGTGATCAGCAATTGATTGAGATATTTGAAGATGTCCGACTTAAAACTATTGGGCAGATGATTTTGAACACCCCGAACTATTCGGGAGACATATCGGAAATTATCGGACGTATTGAAGACCCGGAAGATAGGAAACTGACAGTTTCTCTGGTCATGGAAGAAGAGAACTGGAATTATGAGGACTGTCTCAAGCTGATATCTCAGTTCAACGCCGGACGGGGACGTCGGAACAAATATACGTTGTTGAACGAAATAAAGAAAGCTGAAGCGGGAAAAGATGAAAAACTGCTTTTTGAGCTTCTGAGGCAAAAGCAGCAGGAGGCTAAACTTTATGTCAGACATATCGGTCACTCCGCCGAAAGGCGAGGGTCAGATTGACAAAACTGCGTTAAAAGACCTGATCTCGAAAGGCAAGGAGCAGGGCTACCTCACGTATGATGAGATTAACATGGTCCTGCCGGAAGAGGCGATTTCGTCGGATCAGCTTGATGAGGCGCTGATTATGCTTGATGACATGGAGATCGAAGTTTTGGATAAGAAAAAGCGAAAGCCGCCGGATAGAAAAAAACGCGGCGATGAAAAACTTGCAGAAGACAGTTCGGAATTCGGTACAGTTACGGATCCGGTAAAGATGTATCTTCGGGAAATGGGGCTTGTAACCCTGCTGACCCGCGAAGAAGAAGTGGACATTGCCAAAAAAATCGAAGCCGGGGAACAGGAAGTCCTGCGCGCTCTTTTAGATACCACCACCGGTGTGGAATGTATTCTGAATCTGGGGGAGCATATTGAAGAAGGAAAACTGCGCCCCAAGCATGTGTTAAGAGACTTGGATGAGGGCGATGCCGTTGCAGATGAAGCTGTTCAGATTGAAAGTTTTTTAAATACGATTCACAATATCCGGGATCTGTATCAGGAAACCATGCAGTATCGGGAACGGCTGTTTGCCCATCCTGAGATGGTTTATGATGAACAGCGAAAACTAAGGCGCATGATCAGCCGCAGAAACAACAGGATATTTGAACAGTTGAAAGATTGGCGGCTAGAAGGCGGCGTGATTGAACGGCTTGAAAAAATCATCTGCAATCAGATCAGTTGGTTTGAATCTGTTGAAGACAAGCTGGCGGAGTTTGCGGAAAAATTGAATACCACCGTGAATGATTTGCGCGCCAAAATTCGGGATGAACGCGTCTTTATCGAATGGGCAATATCCTGCTGCGTTTTGGAAAAATCGGTCAGCATATCGCTGTATGAGAGCGTCAAAGCCTTATGTGATCAGGGGCGGGAGCGGGAAAACAAGATCAAAGCCAATATTAAAACGCTCAGAAAGACGATGGATGGCGTCAAAGAAGGTCGTGCCAGAGCCAAATTTGCCAAAAGCGATCTGATCCGGGCAAATCTGCGTCTGGTGGTGAGCATTGCCAAAAAATATACGAACCGGGGACTGCAATTTCTCGATCTGATTCAGGAAGGCAATATCGGGCTGATGAAAGCGGTTGACAAGTTTGAATATCGCCGGGGATATAAATTCAGCACCTATGCAACATGGTGGATTCGTCAGGCAATTACCAGAGCCATTGCAGATCAGGCAAGAACCATCCGCATTCCGGTTCACATGATTGAAACCATCAACAAGCTGATTCGCACCTCCCGCTATCTGGTGCAGGAATTCGGGCGCGAACCCACGCCTGAAGAAATTGCTGAAAAAATGGAAATTCCGCTTGAAAAAGTGCGGAAAGTTTTAAAAATTGCCAGAGAGCCGATTTCTTTGGAAACGCCTATCGGCGAAGAAGAAGACAGCCATCTCGGTGATTTTATTGAAGATAAAAAATTCATGCTGCCGTCTGAAGCGGCTATCAGCTTGAATCTTGCGGAGCAGACCCGCAAAGTATTAGCCACATTGACGCCGCGTGAAGAAAAAGTCCTGAGAATGAGATTCGGCATCGGAGAAAAAGCAGATCACACGCTTGAAGAAGTGGGGCAGGATTTTGCCGTTACCCGCGAACGTATCCGCCAAATCGAAGCCAAAGCCTTGAGAAAGCTCAGACATCCGACCAGAAGCAGAAAGCTCAAAAGCTTTATTGATTACTGACTGACGAGTGAAGAAGAATGAAAAATTCTGATCCTGAAAGCGCAGAACTCAAACCCGGAATATCCCCTCCTCGCAGGGGGGGATCATCGGTAATTTTGTGAAAACCAGTCTATGAGTTTTCTTGATAGCGAAATTTTTCCCGGAATATGCGGGAGCTTATCTGCACGAAACCATCCGGCTTCTGTAACTTCTTTGTTGTCCGGCACAATATCGCCGCCCACATAGTCAGCCGTAAATCCGACCATCAGAGAGCCTGAAAAGGGCCAAGGCTGACTTCCGAAATACCGGATATTTTTCACTTCTATCCCCACTTCTTCCCGCACTTCCCTATGAACGCATTGCTCCAGCGTCTCGCCGGGTTCCACATATCCCGAAAGCACACTGTAAAAACTGATTCCGCCCAAAGTCGGGGCATATCGGAGCGCCAAAAGCAGCGAATCTTCTTTGATCACCGCCGCGATAATTGCCGGAGAAATGCGCGGATAATTCAGAAGCCCGCAATCAGGACAATATTTTGCCCGCTCATCTTCTTTATCTTTCACCCCCGCGCCGCATCGTCCGCAATACTGATGCGTTTTATCCCAGTTGACAATCTGAAGCCCCGTGCCTGCCATTGCATATTCTTCTTCGTTTAACAGCCCGAATAAACTGCGTAACGGTTCAAGCAACATGCCTTCCGGTATGCTCATATCCGAAAGCTCTGCGGAAAAACACGGACGGTTATTGAGCATTCCGAGATATTGAGTGCGTATCGGATTTGCGCCGATCTTACTCAGGTTCGGCATACAGGGAATTGTAAAACCGTCTTTTTCCCGTGCTACCAAAAGCAGGTCTTTATAAAATGCAAACCATTGAACACTTTCGTTTTTCATTCAGATCAACGCTCTCATCAGCAAGATATTCCCGAAAAATCGACAGATTATCTCCGTAATAATATCAGAAAGAATATTTCACTCCTGCAAAAATCTGCTGCAGCGGCTGCGGCGTGCGGGGAACAACCACCGGAGAGCCGTCAAACGGCACACCTGCATAATGCTTGGTATCAAACACATTGTCAACAGACAGATTGGCGGATAACTTCTTGTTAAAGCGATAGATAAAATTCAGATACGCAATCAATGCGCCGTCAAAATGATAAGACCCATCCCCGCCTTTTTCCGGGCTTCCGTACTGATAATTATTCTTGTCCGTGCTGACTTCCGAATAGTATCTCAGCGTCATGGCAGCAATCCATTTTTCAGCCGTATAGCTTGAATTTAAGGTGATTTTATGATGAGAAATTTCGGCAACCTCAAATCCGTCATCTTCACCGCTTACATAAGAATACGATAAACTGCTCAGAAGCCGGTCAAATTTATGCTTCAAGGTGATTTCGCCGCCTTTGCTATCAATATCTCCCTGATTTCCATTGTATTCCGTAAATCCCGGCGTTTTCCAATACGGATTGTAATAGGGATAATTCCCCGCCTGCGCCGGAGCCTGCACTGCCCGGATGATGTTTTCCATTTTATTGATATACGCCGCCAGATGAACAGCGTAATGCTCTCCGAAAGTGTATGAAACATCAACCGAATAATTTTTCAGCTTTTCCGGCTCAAGACTTTCATTCGGAATATGCAGCAAAAAAGGATTGGCAAAGTTTTCATACCGATAAAAATTGGATGGCTGAATATAGGCTGTTCCATACAACAGCTTGATATTTAAGTTTTTCATCGGATCAATAATCATGCCGATTCGGGGATTGAATGTCTCTTTATACACCGAATTATAATCATAGCGGAGTCCGGCATCCAATTTGAGATTTTCAAAAATTTTATATTCGGTCTGAACAAACAATCCGAAATTTTCAAAGTTTCTCCGGGCAGACATCACCAAATCTGTATCATCGTCAATTTTTTTGCCGAAAGCGGCGTCTGCGGTATACGCGCCGGTGGACAAATATCCGGCACTGACCTGATTTCCGTTATAATCCGCGCCGTCTTTGGTAATCAGATTGATCACGCCCGCATAAGCATCCGCGCCATACATACCGGAAGCAGGTCCGTAAATAATTTCAATCCGCTTGTAAATATTGAGCGGCATGTTATAGGCATACAAGAATCGCTCACCGCTTTCAGGGCTGTATTTATGCCCGTCCTGCAAAATCAGGATTTTCTGATTTCCCGAAATGCCCCGCATAATCACAGATGTTTTCAATTCGCCCTGCACGTTATAAGATACATCCACGCCGGGGATTGCCTTGAAAACATCTTTCAAATCCCGCCATCCGTAAGCTTCGATCTGCTCCTGAGTAATCGTGATCATCGTTGCCGGAGCTTCGGAAATTTTCTGCGCCTTTTTGGAAGCCGTAACCACCTGCATATCAAACGCTTCTTCTCTAAGCCATCTGAATTCTTCAGATAATCTGGTTTTTATCGAAGCTTCCTCACAGCGGGCAGAACCCGCATTGATAAGAAGAAGCGCGAATAAGACGAGGCTGATGCGTTTCATTTATAGATCTCCTTTTAAGTTA
>DYRC01000135.1:7778-10143 GCA_020718925.1 Desulfonema limicola | reverse complement strand
ATATATGAGGATAATGTATTAAAGCCCTTAATTCCCATAGACGGACTCCGAAAGAATGCAAGGGCATGGATTGTTATTTATCCTCATTCTGATAAATCGTCATCAGATGACTTGAACAAACTGATGGCAGAAGATGCCAATGAACCGAATCTGCTTGATTTGGAAGGAAAAATCGAATTTGCCGATGGCTATGACTACAAAGCATTGAGAGAGGGACGATGATTCTTGTTGATACCTCTGTACTGATAGCTTTCTTCAAAGGCGAAAAGAACGAATCTGCCCAAAAATTCAGGAAAGTCTTAGATAAAAAAATTCCTTTCGGAATCAATGCGTTCATATATCAGGAAATTCTTCAGGGCGCAAAATCCGAGAAAGAATATGAACTCCTGAAACATTATCTGGTGAATCGGCGATTTTATCATCCGAAACATCCGATAGATTCGTTTGAGAAAGCTGCACGGATATATTTTGATTGTCGGAAAAAAGGAATAACGATAAGAAGTACGATTGATTGTGTTATTGCTCAGACTGCAATAGAATACGATCTTCTTGCTGCTTCATAATGATAAAGACTTTGAGGCAATGTCGGAAACTGTGGTTCTTTGGTATTTTGCGGGGTAGTAAAATCAGAAAAGCCCGGAGGGCTGTATTTATTATAGAAAAAAAGATTGTCCGATGCTTCGGAACCCCGAAGGGTGTGAAATATTTATGTCATCCCTTCGGGATTTTTCACTGTATTAAATGCTTTTTCTATAATTATATCAATCCTTCGGATTTGAAAAATTCGGTAATCGGATTTCAACTGCGTAACTCGTATATTTTTATCACATCAGACGCTTTAAAACAAGTTCGTTCCAAAAGCAAAAAAAGCCCACTCCATGCAGGGAATGAGCCTTGATAACGATAGTTCTGAACGGAAAAATTGTTCTATTTTTTGGATGCTTTTGAAAAATTTACATCTTTTAAATTAGCACAATCAGAAGCAACTTTTCTTATAACCCATTCTTCCTCGCTATCACCTAACCAGTCAAATGTCTTACTACCTGCTCCGGCTAATTTGCCAATCTTTCCTTTTGAAAGAATAGAGAGAGCAGTGAGTCCGAAACTCAAAAGTCCTTTCTGATTATCGCTTATCATTTTTTCCCCTGTCTTATCAAAGACAATATTCTCAAAGCAGTATGATTTTGATTCATTAGGGAAAAAGTCATAGCTTTTGAATATCCAGCCGGAGTCAGAAACGAGAAATCTGTAAGTTTCCATCGCACTGTTTTCATTAATCTCTTCCATAATATTATCAGTAGTTATACCGAATTTTGCCTTTGTTAAGGCTTCATGTGATAATCGGACAGATTTATTATCCTGCGTTTTGGTTTTTATTTCAGGATATGCAAGATAACGTCCTTTTTCAACTTCAACAAACTTTGTATCTGCTTTGTATTTCATTTTGTACTCATTTGAAATCTTGGCATGAATTTTATCCCTCATCTTCTCTATCTCTTTGGAGCAAGATGTCAGAAGAAGAACAACGACTGCAAAGGCAAATAAAAAGTTCAATTTTTTCAACATGGAAAGAATCCTCCTCTTAGGAATTAACATCCTGTATAAATATAAAAATCAGTAATCATAGCGGACTGATTAAACAAGACCGCATAATATGCCTGACCTTCGTAACCCGCTGCTGAAAAGACAAGCCACAACTCCTTTTTTTCTCCTGATCGTATATCAATCGCACCGAGAAGATTATCCACTCCGCCGCTTGTGCCTTCCTGATTAATATCTATTTCACCCAGCTTTACACAATTGCCCTTACGGTCATAAGCACCGTATATTTCATGCTGAAATTCCTGACTGTTATATGCTTTTTCAGAAACTTTTTTAAATTCTTCAGGCGATATTTTCTGTGTATGTAATAATAGTTGACTTTCTTCCAGTTTCTTTTTGGCAGGGCTGTCCAATACTCCCTTCCAAAACAAAAAATCGTCAATGCTCTTCACACGGAAAATATCAATATGCTTGATAACAAATCCGGCTTTATTGTATTGAACGCATCCGGGAGAAGCAGAATATAATTTCTCACTATCCAGCCATCTGATATGCTTTGCCGCATTCTTGCCCACAGCAACAAAATTTCCGCTGTAAACCTTATCATCCTTGAATTTCAGGACTTCTGCCTGCACACTTTCACCGCACCCCCAATCCAACACTGATTTTTTCTTAGGATTTTTATCTGTGATGAGCAACTGAGGGCTGTCATTGCCACATATAAAATATTTATCAACAGACTTTTTCGATTCATCCTGTTGAATCAGAACATTCCCGTCAATCACCTCAGCAGGCACTATTGTGATATTCAACTCTTTCAATA
>DYRC01000135.1:0-7678 GCA_020718925.1 Desulfonema limicola | reverse complement strand
ACATTCCCGTCAATCACCTCAGCAGGCACTATTGTGATATTCAACTCTTTCAATATCTTAGACTTTTCCAGAAATCCGCCTGCAAAACAAAGTGATACACAGGAAAACATCACACAATACGGTATGAGCAGGAACACGCTTAACAGATTGACATTTTTTTTAATCATAATTTTCTCCTGTCTTTCATCTTGATTTTATCATCATACCCCCCCCCGCGATGTCAAGTAAAATTATTAAATATAATATCAGATAATTAAGTTGATTTTCAAGAATATCAATAAAAAAAGCCCACTCCCGCAGAGTGAGCCTTCAAAATATAAGAGATTATGTTCTTTATCATCTGACTTTTTTCAATGGGGTTACTACTTTCATCTTTCTGATTCTGAATCTGTGGTTCTGATATACATCCTGAAGGCAAATACCGCCTGAAAATCTTCTTTTTCAAGTTCAGGATAATCATCTGCCAATTCCTCTTCTTTTACTCCTCCTGCAAGTGCAAGTAAAATCTGCTCAACAGTTATTCTCATACCGCGTATAGTCGGCTTGCCTGTCATTACTTTTGGATTAACAGTTATTCTTGAAAGCAACGCTTCGGTTTTTAACATAATCTGAACTCCCTACATGATAGTATCACAAGTTTGAATGTTTTTATCACAGCAGGTGATTTTAAACAAGGTTGTTTCACAACAAAAAAAGCCCACCCCCCGAAAGGAGTGAGCCTTGAAATTTTTCCCCTCTCCTGTCAGGAGAGGGGCAGGGGTGAGGTTACGCCGCCACTTCTTCTTTAACCGACACAACAATCTTATAAAGAATCGTCAATACCAGAAATCCCGCACACCAGATGCCCAGCGTGATAACCAGTTCGGGAATGGTCGGCACATATTCGTTGACATGATGAAGCGGGTTCGGCACAAATCCGCCGGAGATCAGTCCCATGCCTTTGTCAATCCACGCGCCGATAAACAGCATGACACAGGCAACCGCAAGGGTCGGCTCGTCCTGTCGCGTTTTGGGATTGACCAGCAGAACAATCGCGATCAGCATCAACGCCATAGATGTCCACATAAACGGCACCAGAACGCCATGTCCGTGCAATCCGAAGAACAGATATGTCAGATGATCGATATGTTCCGGGATGCCGCTGTACACAGCCACAAACACTTCGCAGATAAAGAAGAACACATTGGCAATCAGCGCGTAAGTAATGATTTTAGCCAGCATCTGAATCGCTTCTTTGCCCGGATCAAATTTGGTTACTTTTCTGAGTATGAATGTGAGCAGAATCAGAAATGCCGGTCCTGCGGCAAATGCCGACGCCAGAAAGCGGGGAGCCAGGATTGCTGTCAGCCAGAATCCTCTGCCCGGCAGACCGCAATACAACCACGCTGTTACGGTATGAATACCGAATGCCCAGGGAATGGAAATGTAAATAAAGGGCTTTACCCATTTGGGCGGCGCAACCTGATTGCGCTCCGCTTCCAGAACATTCCAGCCCACGATGATGTTTAAAAACAGATAGCCGTTCAGAACGATCATATCCCAGAACAACATGGAGCCGGGTGTGGGATTCAAAATCACGTTCAAGGCTCTCATGGGCTGCCCCAAGTCGGCAATGATGAACATCAGACACATGCTCACCGCCGCGATAGCGAGAAATTCGCCCAGAATGGTGATTTTTCCGAATTTTTTAAAGTCATGCAGATAATAGGGAAGCACCACCATCACGCCTCCGGCCGCAACGCCGACCAGGAAAGTGAACTGGGCAATATAAAATCCCCACGTTACATCGCGGCTCATGCCGGTAATTCCCAAACCGAACACGAACTGCCACGCATAACAGCCAAGCCCTGCCGTAATCACAGCAAGCAGCGCGGCTATCCAGCCATAATATTTTTTGCTGCCTTTGATTGCAAGTTCAAGCATACGCCACCTCTATATGATATAATAGACCGCAGGGCTGGTGCCTAACCCCGGTTTACGGCGAACCGTGTAATTGGATTTCAAAAGTTGTCTGACCTCAGAATTGGGGTCTTCAAGGTCTCCGAAGGCTATCGCGCC
Source organism: Desulfonema limicola (assembly GCA_020718925.1). Lineage (GTDB taxonomy): Bacteria > Desulfobacterota > Desulfobacteria > Desulfobacterales > DYRC01 > DYRC01. The sequence continues at coordinate 5,620 of DYRC01000135.1, read as the reverse complement.
GTTGGATGCCTCAACACATGCCGGTTTCTGACCGATCATCAGCCGTTCATTGCAGAAATTGCATTTTTCCACAACACCCTTCATGCGGGTCGGGAATTTGGGATTCTGCTCTTTGATAAACGGACGCGGATCCCTGAAGTTAAAGCTTCGGGAGCCATACGGACAGGCTGCCATGCAGAACCGGCATCCGATGCAGCGGTGAAAATCCATCATCACAATGCCGTTTTCGTTCTTAAACGTGGCTTTGGTCGGACATGCCCGCACACAGGACGGATTTTCACAGTGATTGCACAATACCAGAAGCGGTACTTTTTTCAGATGATCGCTCGGAAAGCGGATTTCCTGATCCGAAAATATGTGATTATATTCTTCTTTCCATATCCACTTGATTTCATGCCGCTTCTGCACTTGGGCAAGGTCCGGCACATTGTGAATTTTATGGCAGGCTTCGATAATCGGATTCAAGGCTTCTTCCGAATCAAATTTCCGGGTATCAATCACCATCGCCCATTGCTTGGCATGAAGCGCGTTTTCGCCGGTAACGATCTTCGCCGGGGCATGGTCGCTATCAGGCGAGGCAATTGCTTTGATAAGCGGCGAACTCACACCGATCCCCAGCGCGGAAATGCCGGCAATTTTCAAAAAATGTCGTCTGCTGGTTTCCATTACTTATTCTCCTCCGGCTTCTTGTCAATATGGCAATCCCAGCAATAGGGGTTGACCGACGTATAATTATGGCATTTATCACAGAACTCGGCTTTGTTGGAATGGCAGTCCAGACAGGTATTGGACAGGCTCATTTCATAGCTTTTGCCGTTTTCAGCAACATAAACGCCTCTGCCTTCCCGGACGACCTTCTCTCTCCAGTCATCCAGCATCTGCATATGCTCGGTCTTCATCGCGTCTTTGGATTTGATGCAGGTTTTGGCTTCTTTGGCTTTTTCCGTCAGCTTGAGTTCCGGCGCAGGCGCGGCTTTTCCGAGATTGTACCAAAACGGAAAAGAAACCAATACCGCAAAAATCACCAGACCGGCAATCACCTTATCTTTATCGTACATGGTTTTCATTATTCATCCTCCATTCCGGGCAGAGGTTCGCCGCGCAGATCAGTTTCCCGCTCTTTTTCACCCGGCATGATCAGCGCGTTTGCCACCAGTTCGGTTACGCCGCAGACATTCACGCCCGGCAGCCAGTAATCTATCATGGCAGGCAGAGCAGCTCTGTCAATGGCGCATACGCAGGACAGCATATTCACCCCGAATTTCTCATGCACATGCTTGAGGGCATTGGCTCTGGGCAATGCGCCGCACATTCTCAGTTCCATATCCTCGCCCGCGTTCAAGCCTGAGCCTGAGCCGCAGCAGAAAGTGTTTTCCCGAATGGTATTCGGCGGCATTTCATAGAAATTCTTGCACACGCTTTTAATGACATAGCGCGGCTCTTCAAGCATGCCCATGCCTCTTGCCGGGTTGCAGGAATCATGGAAAGAAACAACCAGATTGTCGTTTCGGCTCGGCTTCAGATCGAGCTTGCCGTGTTTGATCAAATCGGCTGTAAATTCGGAAATATGAACCATTTTGGTTGATCTGGCGTTTTCAAACACGGTTCCCGTAATCGGGTTGACCGGCACCTCCAGAAAATCCGCAGGACCGTTCATGGTATCCATATACTGGTTGATCACGCGCCACATGTGTCCGCATTCGCCGCCCAGAATCCATTTGACGCCAAGGCGCTTGGCTTCGGCATACATCTTGGAATTGAGGCGTTTCATGGTCTCATGCGAGGTGAAAAAGCCGAAGTTGCCGCCCTCAGATGCGTAAGTACTCCACGTTACATCCAGCCCGTATTTATCTTTGAGGAACTTGAACAGCATGAGATAGCCCATTGCCGTATAGGTTCCGGGATCGGCAAATACGTCTCCGGACGGCGTGATAAACAGAATATCCGCACCTTTTTTATTGAACTGAGGATATGTGTTGACGCCGGTGATGCTTTCAATATCATCTACGAAAAACTCAAGCATTTCTTTGAACGCATGAGGCTGAATGCCCAAATGGTTGCCGGTTTTGTAGCAGTTAGATATGGGCGTTGCAATCCAGTCAATATTCAAGCCGATCAGATTGAGCAGTTCGCGTCCCATGATGGTAATTTCAGCCGTGTCAATGCCGTAAGGACAGAATACCGAACATCTCCGGCATTCCGAACACTGAAACAGATAATACCACCATTCCTTCAGGACATCAATCGTCATGGGTCTTGCGCCCGCGTATTTGCCCAGTAGCTTGCCGAACAAGGTAAAATCATTGCGATACACGGAGCGCAGAAGTTCGGCTCTCAGTACCGGCATATTTTTCGGGTCGCCTGTTCCCAGAAAGAAATGGCATTTGTCCGCACACGCGCCGCACCGGACGCAGATATCCATAAATACCTTGATGGAGCGGAATTTATCCAATCGTTCCTTAAAGCCCTTGTGAAGGATTTCCTGCCAATTTTCCGGCAGTTTCCAGTCTTCATCCAAAGGATTCCAAGCTCTGGCATGAGGAAGCCCCAATGTCTGAACGCTTTTGGGATTGGACGCATAACAATACATCCCTTTTCGGATTTCGACAGGGGTGTTCATCCAATCCGTTTTCGGCGGACAGTAATTTATCTTTGACAAAAGTTCTTGCGGTTTAGGATCCGACATGCGCTACTCCTTTTCCACCGGGAGCCCGGCTTCGATCATTTTTTCTTTGAACTCTTCTTCGTACTCTTCATAAGTATGAACTTTAACCGGATAATTCCACGGATTGACATGGCGTCTGGCGCGGGTGTCTGTGGTCAGGTTCCGGGTCGGACTCATAAAAATACCGCCTAAGTGCATCAGCTTGCTGAAGGGGAAATACGCCAGCAGCGCACTGACCAAAAAGACATGAATGTAGAAAATCGCGCTGACGTTTTTGGGAATGATCGGACGAAACGTAACCAATCCCATCGTAAATTCCTTGACTGCCACAATGTCCACTTTGGTGAAATACCGCATGATGATGCCTGACAGCGCAATTGCGATAATCAGAAACAGCGGAAAATAATCCGCAGGCAGCGAAATATATTTGACCTGCGGGATATACATCCTTCTTGCCAAAAGATACATCGTTGCGGCTAAAAGAACCAGCCCGGACAGAAATACGCCCGGAAGTCCGACCTGAGCAATGGGCGTATAAATTTCCACCCGCATGAATCCGTCCAAAAATTCCAATGCTTTGATACACATCGGCACGGGTTCTGCAAAAAATCTCAGGTGTCTTACGACCGTAACCGCAAATGCCCAGTGAAACGCCAGCGCAGCCAGCCACAGCCAGATTTCCCAGCTATACACCAGCTTTTTGCCGTCTTTCAGCTCGCTTTTGATGTTTCTGAAAAGAGACCTGAAAAACACCACTTCCAGAAACATGCGGACCACCACGCCGAAAAAAGTATCCGGGTTGTCGAATCGTGCATGGCTGATCCACGGAAGCGTTTTTTGCTGACCGCACGTTGTAGGGATGCGGAAAGGAACCGGCGAATATGCCCAGTTCACGATCCGATACATAAACCCTACAACAAAGATGATTCCGGCAAGATAGGGGATCATCACGCCGAAAACCACCTTCATTCCCGCTGCTTCTACGCCGACGTATGGCAACAGGAATAGCAGAACGACTGCCATGAAGGAAAACATGTACTTTACATTCATCGAAGCTACCTCACTCTATAGGTTTATTCAAGACCCGGTTTGTTCTTCCGGTGTCTCATTTACCAGCCCTGCTCTGTGAAACGCTCTGAACGTCCTGTCTCTTTGCTCGGTTGCTTTAATATCATAGACCTTTTCCCGACACGTCATATAAATATCAAAGGCAATCAGAGCGACATCGTCCAAGCTTGACCAGAAGTCAAGAATTTCTTCCGGCTTACACGCCTCTTTATCTGCCAATTCTTTGATAATGTGTTTTAAATAAAAGACGAAGGCGGTTGCGTGAGAGGCGGTGAAACTCTGTACCGCTCTGATGCGGATGATCGGATCGAGAAATTCTCTGATGTGTTCGGGATTCCTTTCGCCAAGGAGTTCCTCAAACGCAGACTGAAGCCCGTGCAGCGTAGTGCTGCCCACAGGATTTGCAAATGGGTCTTGCTGGCTTTTCAGAAAGCGGGACGTATCCGCAGGATAAGTATCTGCCACAGCGTCAAACCACTTTCTGACAATCTCTGTTTTTCGTTTTTCCAACAAACTTCTGAGTTCCATAGTCCCTTTCAATTCAGATGCCTTTAGCGGCTTTTATTTTGGAATAAATCAAAGAAGTGGTATAAACAAATTTACCCTTTTCTGTCAAGAATAAAACTGATTGGCGTGATGCAGATTTTAAGGCGGATATATTTTCCATTATGGCAGGCAATTATGATATTCGTTCATAAATGTGTCGGAGTTTGGTTATTCGTAAGATCAGCTTGGACTGTTTATCTTCATGCGGCATTTCTGTATTCTTCCTCAAATTTCTGAGTTGTTATTTTTTTATTTAAAACCATCAAGCCATCATCTTTATATTTGGCATGATTTGAAATTATATGAATATTTCTGATTTCCAATCCGTTAATAAATACATCAGACAGGATTGCTCTGCCGCCGGACTTTTTTATCACTTCTTTTATAAAAGGCTCATCAGCATTGAGTATCACAACTCTTGAAAGTTGCGATAATTCATTTTTATCCAATATTTCAAATATGCTGTATGTCATCACGGATATAGCTTCGATTTCCCTTGACGGAAGCCATGATGCAGACACAATAACATCCCATTTATTTTGTCTATTCTCCAATTCTGCCAATGCAAAAAATAAAAAATTTCCTTTTTCGGCAGAAAGTTTCTTTTCCAATTTCAAGATATTCTGAATAAAAGAGTTCATAATATGATCCCCAAAAGTATTTCGTTTGCTTCTATCATATCATACGCTGTAATGTCATTCGCTCTCAATTTTTTATAGCGATAATCAACTTCCCAAATAGATGAAATAAAAGAATATTTTATGAAATATTTAGGGTCGTTCTGAATTATATCCTGTAGGCTTAAGATATTTAAGTTGACAGACTTTGAATGTATAATATTAAGCAATTTGCCAAAATCGTGAGTTTGCCAATTTTTAAGATTATGGGTTTTAAACTCAGCGGTATCTTCAGGAAAATCTGAACGCCCATATAATTTACAAATTCTGACTTTAAGTGCTATCTCCAAAGCATAACCGCAAAGATAAACAGAGCCATCGTAGCGACCGTACCCTGCCAATACGAAAGAATCTTCCAAACGAGCCCTAGCAACCTGTTCCAAATCAGTTACAGAAATCATTCACTGTTACCTAAAATTAATACTTACGGGGAAATATAAACAAATTTACCCTTTTCTGTCAAGAATAAAACGGATTGGCTGTGAAGCAGATTTTAAGGCGGATATATTTTCCATTATGGCAGGCAATTATGATAGGAGTCCATAAATGTGTCGGAGTTTGGTTATTCGTATGATCAGCTTGGACTGTATAGAAACTATTGTATCATTTCCAGCAATTCTGATTTTGAAATCTGTCCGGAAAGTGTTATCATATCGGTTATGAT
>DYRC01000134.1:4777-10173 GCA_020718925.1 Desulfonema limicola | reverse complement strand
CTTCGGAATCGGATGGGGATTCGGACGTTCTTCAGATTCGGATGCTTTCCCAGTCTCAATATCACCTTTTTCCGGTTTATCTCTTATCTCAGATTTCCTGCTCCCTTATTATATTATATCCCCACGGTTTTCAACATTCCTGACAGATTTAATTACACCCTCCCGGGTAAGCAGATATCACAGCGTAAATCATCGGGCGCATCAATTTTATCTGAGTACTTATAACCCGAAGTGTTCGGCTGTGAATCTCATTAACCGCCTGCCGCACTCTGCTTTTCTAACTCAGATGCTTTGTAAACCGCCCCGTCTGCCTCTTTATCCGCTCCTTTTCGGCGCAGGGCTTCGGCAATGATCCGCCAATTTTTTGCCTGAAGGCTTTTATTTCCTTTTGCAAGCAGATTTGATTTTTTTGCCAATTGTTCCGCCTGAGCCGAATTATTCTGCTTCAACTGAATTTCCGCCATCAGACTCCAAATCCGCGCATCAGACGAATCAATCGCAAGACCGCGCTCCGCCGTAGCAAATGCCGGTTTAAGCTGTCCTTTTTCCATCTGAGACCGTGTTTGTCTGATGAGTTCTTCCACCGCAGGCTTGCCAATCGGTGAAGCCGGTTTTGCAGATGACATTTCGCCAATCCGCCGCGCTTTTTTATCTGAGGGAGGCGTTGCCGGTTTTTCGATTTCAGCACGCTGCTGAGGCATCGGCTTTTTTGATTCATACACCGGCTGAGGCATGGAACAGGCTGAACACGCGATAACAGCCGCGCATAAGATAAGTTTGTATTTTTTTTTCATCTGAAACGCTCCGATGATTTATCTTGATTGACCCTGAGTTTCTATATATGATATTAACTTTTTCCCTTCCCGAAAACAATAAAATTTATTCATAAGGAGATATTTTGGCATGAAAGAAGTTGTCATCGTCAGCGGCTCAAGAACCGCTATCGGCGCGTTCGGCGGCGTATTGAAAGATGTTTCAGTGGTAGAACTCGGCTCAATCGTGATGAAAGAAACCTTGAAAAAGCTCGGTTTGAAACCGGTTCCCAGCGAAGACATGATGCAATGTGCCGCAGATAAATTGAAAAATCAGGGTCTTATCGAACTTGAAAAAAAAGCGGCAGATTGGGATGCTTCGGCATCGCCGATTACCATTGACGAAGTGATTATGGGCAATGTGCTTCAGGCAGGTCAGGGGCAGAATACTACCCGTCAGGCGATGATTCGCGCAGGCATTCCCAAAGAAACCCCTGCGTTGACCATCAATAAAATCTGCGGCTCAGGGCTTAAAGCCATCGGTTTGGGCGCATCAGCGATTATGAGCGGACAGGCGGAAGTGGTTCTGGCAGGCGGTCATGAAAGCATGAGCAACGCACCTCTGGCGCTGCTTAAAGCCCGGTGGGGACATCGGATGGAACTGACCGGCATTGGCGAAGTCCATGACCTGATGGTATTTGACGGGCTGTATGAAATTTTTTACGGCTATCACATGGGCATGACGGCGGAAAATATTGCGGTCATGTATGAGATCAGCCGGAAAGAGCAGGATGAACTGAGCGTGTTAAGTCATACCCGCGCCAGAAAAGCCATGAAAGACGGGCTGTTTGCTCAGGAAATCGTGCCGGTGGTCATCAAAAGCCGCAAAGGCGACGTGATTGTGAACACAGATGAACGCCCGATGGATACGGATATGGAAAAAATGGCAAAACTCAAACCCGCATTCAAAAAAGACGGCTCGGTTACTGCCGGAAACGCATCCGGTATCAATGACGCTGCGGCATCGGTTCTGATGATGACTGCGGACAAAGCAAAAGCTATGGGACTTGAGCCGCTGGTTAAGATCAAAGCCTTTGCTTCCGGAGGACTTGATCCCGCATATATGGGGCTGGGTCCTGTTCCGGCAGTGCGGAAAGTCCTGAAAGCAACCGGCATGAGCATCAAGGATATGGATATGATTGAACTGAACGAAGCGTTTGCATCTCAGGCAATCGGCTGTATGCGGGAATTGGGAATTGCTACGGATAAGCCGAATGAACTGGGCAGCGGTATTTCTCTGGGGCATCCTATCGGCTGCACCGGCGCGCGGCAGATGGTATCCGGTATGTATCAGATGAAACGCAAAGGCTATAAAACCGGCTTGTTCACCATGTGTATCGGCGGCGGAATGGGTATGGCAATGATTGTGGAGCGATAAACGCTTTTTTGTCTGAACGGCAGTTCGGGGATTTCTCAAAAACAGATCGGGAGAAATTCCCGGATTCAATCCGAAGGGAGAATACATGACAAAAATCAGAAAAATCGGCGAAAAGGAAATGAGCGGCGAAAATCATCAATTATCGTCTGCCAAACCTGCAAAAAAAAAATATCTTATTCAGATTTTCACTATTATTCTGATTCTTATAGTTTTCTTAGGATGGCGGTTTGAACTGAGTAAGCTTACGCTGTTCAAAGAAAATATCGAAGGTGAGCAGGACTCAGAAATCGAAGCGTATAGCCGGGCTGTTTCTTTAAATCCCGGAGATGGTGCGGCATACAACAACCGGGGGCTTGCTTATTACGACAAAGGCAGATATGATAAAGCCATTGCTGACTTTACTCAGGCTATCTCGTTAAATTCCGGAGATGGCGCGGTATATAACAATCGGGGACTTGCTTATCTGAAAAAAGGCAGCTATGTCAAAGCCATTACTGACTTTACTCAGGCTGTTGACTTTAATCCGAAAGATAATACGGCATACAGCAATCGGGGACTTGCTTATGTAAAAAAAGGCGAATATAACAAAGCGGTTGCCGATTATACTCAGGCTCTTTCCTTAAATCCGAAAGATGATTTTACATACTATCTCAGAGGATTTGCTTATGTAAAAAAAGGCGAATACGACAAAGCGGTTGCCGATTATACGCAGACGATAACTTTAAATCCGAAAGATGATGTTACATATTACAACAGAGGAATTGCTTATATGAAAAAAGGCGAATACGACAACGCGGTTGCCGATTATACTCAGGCTATATCTTTAAACCGGAAATTCAATTTTGCTTATGACAGTCGCGGATATGCGTATTATCTCAAAGGCGAGTATGAAAAAGCCATTGCTGACTTTATTCAGGCTATTTCTCTGAATTCAAATGATGATGTGGCATACAACAATATCTCATGGCTTCTGGCAAGCTGCCCGGATGATAAACACAGAAACGGGAACAAAGCAATCGGATTTGCTAACAAAGCATTGGAATTAAAGCCCGATGATCCTGAAAATTGGGATACATTGGCAATGGCGTATGCTGAAGCAGGAAAATTTGAAGATGCTGTAAAAACTCAGAAAAAGGCAATTGACATGCTGAAGAAAAAAAATAATGAGAAAAAACTATCCGAATATACAGCGCATCTTAATTCATACAAAGCCAAAAAGCCTTGGCGTGAAATGCCGCGTAATCGGAATGAACAGCCCTGAAATTTATTTTGTTTTCAAGCCTTTGCAGCGATTAAATCTTTATCGCTTCCGCAGGGCAGGTCTGAATGCACGAACCGTCTCCGATGCACAAATCCGTATTGATATGAATGCTTCCGTCCTGATTGCGCGTAAAAGTAGGACAGGCAAATTTTTCAATACACGCGTAATGCCGCTGACATTTTTGTGGGTCAATGCTGACATGACGGCGATGATACTCCGGCTTTCGCTGCTGCTCCCGCGTAAATTTGAGCATACAAGGATGTTTGGCAATAACCACGCTGAATTCATCAATATTCATAGCCTGCCTGAGCAGTTCCGTCAGATTTGATTGCTGATAAGTATCGGTCTCAAAAATATGTTTAACTCCCAATCCTTCAAGCACCCGGCGAACGGGAATTTTATCGGTGATTTCATTGAAATTTTTACCCGAAGCCGCATGATCCTGATGCCCGGTCATAGCGGTTGTGCCGTTTTCCATCACAATCAACGTAATTTTGTGCTTGTTAAACAGCGCGTTGATGATTCCGGGCAGCCCTGCGTGAAAAAATGTGGAATCGCCCAAAAATGCCACGACTTTCCGACTATCATTGAATAACGACAGCCCGGCAGCAATTCCGGTGGACGCGCCCATACACATCAGCAACTGCCCGACTTTATACGGCGGCAAAAATCCCAGCGTATGACAGCCGATATCCGCCACCGTAATATCCTGCGGACCAAGAGCCTGCTTAATCGCATAAAACGCGCTCCGATGCCCGCACCCCGGGCACATCTGCGGCGGACGTTTTGGAACGTAAGGACAATCCTGTTTTACAGCCTTTTGAGGCAGAATATCTGTCCATGTTTTTTTCAATATATCAAAGACTTTAGCCGGAGTGTATTCGCCTACCCAATCTTCAATATCTGTTTTGCCGATAATCTTTGTCGAAAGTTTTTCCTCATAAGCAATGACTTTGATCTCTTTTTCAATCAGATCATCTGATTCTTCTATAATTCTGACTTCGGCGTGAGTCCGCAGAAAATCGGCAACGGTTTTCCGGGCAATGGGATACACCATTCCCAGCTTTAAAATATCCGGCTTTTCAGATGCTTTTTCCAACACATCCAGCACAGAAAGAAAGGGCAGCCCCATCGTGATAATTCCGCGAGCCGTATTGCCATTGTTCATAATCTGATTCAGATTCGGATTTTGTGCATATTCCCGAACTTCTTCAAGCCGTTTCAATGCCTTTCGTTTCATGGGAAAAACTTCGGCGGCAATCGGAATATAGGGACCGTTATCCGGAGTAAATCGCGGCGTTTTATCCTGTTCAACCGGCTCCCAGCCGTCAAAACTGACCTTTTCTTTGGCATGACAGACGTGCGTGGTCAGGCGCAGAATAACCGGCATTTTCTTTTCAAGCGAAAGCTTTGCCGCAGCTTTGTAATAGTGATAGACTTCGGTGGGATCCGCAGGCTCGAACATCGGCGTATAGCTCAGATACGCATAATGGCGGTTATCCTGCTCATTTTGTGAAGAATTTGCGCCCGGATCATCGCCCAGCACAATCACCATTCCGCCGATAATGTTCATCAGACTCAGTTGAACAAAGGTATCTGCTGCCACATTCAAGCCCACGCTCTTGAAAAATACTGTGGATAAATGACCGTTGACTGCCGCGCCATAAGCGACTTCTGTGGCGACTTTTTCATTGGTGGAAAATTCAAAATAAAACGGGCGTTTATCTTTCGGAATGCTTTTGATGGCGTCTGCAATTTCCGGCGTAGGCGACCCCGGATAAGAAGACACCACCTGCGTTCCGGCTTCTATCATTGCCCGAACAATCGCGGTATTGCCCATGACGATCTCTGAAAACGGCTCCTGCCGTAATAAAAGGTCTCCCAGCGTTTTCATATCAGATGCTCCAATCAATAAGTGAGAAATGAAAAATGAGAAGTGAGAAAT
>DYRC01000134.1:0-4677 GCA_020718925.1 Desulfonema limicola | reverse complement strand
GTGCGTTCCGATCAGAGTTTTGAGATCGTCAACAAACAGCCGCATCTGTTCTGCCTGAGCCGTCATTTCTTCCGAAGTGGAGGCGGACTGCTCCGCATTTGCCGCATTTTCCCGGTTGACCCGCTCAAGTTCCTGAACAGAGCGGTTCAATGTTTCAACGCCGCGCGATTGCTCCGCAGACGCAGAAGCGATTTCAGCAACCAAGCCGTTGACTTTCGCGCTCAGATTCATATTTTCAGCAAATGCCTGCTGGGTTAAGCGGGTTGTTTCATAGCCTTTTTTTACAGCCTCAATGGTATCTTCAATCAATCCCGAAGTCGTTTTTGCCGCCTGAGACACCCGCATTGCCAAGCTTTTTACTTCATTGGCGACAACGCCGAATCCCGCGCCTGCTTCTCCGGCTCTGGCAGCTTCGATAGCTGCATTCAACGCCAAGAGATTGGTCTGAAACGCTACCTCGTCAATGGTTTTGACGATTTTACCGCTTTCCTCCCCGGATCGGCGAATATTGTCAATCGAAGTAACCGAATCATTCATATAAGTATTGACTTTATGAACAATATCAAGTGTCTGAGATACCATAGCTCTGGCTTCTTCCGCATGTTCCGCGTTTTGCCGGATCATGGCAGATATCTCTTCAAGTGAAGACGTGGTTTGTTCCAATGAGGCAGCATGAGTGTTGGTGCCGTCTGATAAGCATTGGCTGGCAGATGAGAGTTGAACAGCCGCAGCCAGCAGTTGTTCGTAAGTTTCTCCCAATCCTGTGATGACGCGGGTAATCGGAATCGCAATTCTTTTGGACACGATCCAGATGGCACACAGAGCGATGATGGCAATTCCGAATCCTACGCCCATTTGCTGCGCCAGTTTCTTCGTCATGCGATGCTCCAATTCCGATTCCAGATGGTATGCTCTTGCCAAAACGACCTGCTGGGGAATTTCAATGATGACCCCCCATGTTGCGCGTGTTTTGCCGATGGTCAGCGGCGCAATCACCTGAAGATGATTCTGAGAAGTCATCTCAATGCTTTCTTTGCCGGATGTGATTTTTTTCATATCATCCTGCCAGTCATCTTGCATCCACTCTTTCAGATGCTTTCCGATAATCTCCGGCTTATCGCTGGCAGCAACCAGAATGCCATTTGTACCGACAATTCCTATCCGCCCCTTGCCGGAAAACAACTGCGCGTTAGACCGTTTTACCACGTCCTGAACAAAATCCAGCCGAAGATCCACGCCGGTAATGCCATGAAAGGTATTTCCCGTCATAATCGGAACCACCAGCGAGATCATCCAGACATCTTTGCCCTGAATCAGATAAGGGTAAGGATCCGTAGCGCATTCCTGTTTCTGTTCGCGCGGAAGCAGGTAGTAATCACCTTTGCGGACCCCGTTATCATATTTATCCTGATTCTCATAATTTTTAAGCGGCTCCGGCATAATTTTTCCCGCATCATCTCTGTACCAGTAGGGAATAAACCGCCCGCTGGCGTCATGTCCCTCGGTATTGATATAAATATCATCAAGTCCGTCCAGCGCGTTCGGCTCCCAGCAGGTATAAACACCTGCAAATGATTTGTTTTTTATCAGAACGCTTTGCAGGATGCTGTTGATCCGGCTTCTGTCCGCTTTAAGTCCGATAGCGTCATCTTTAATGCCGGAAAGAACATTTGCAAGCGTTTTTGCCGAATCCAAAGCCTCTTCCAACTGTCTGCCGGTATGAAGCCCCATATTTCTTGCTTTTTCAAGAAGCTGATCTTTGGCAACATTGCTGATAGAGGATTTCGCCGAATTTACAATGAAATGTTCCAGTTGTATGGCAGAAAACACGCTGTACCCTATCAATGCCCCGGTAACAGCTAAAAGGCATATTCCGAATACGATAACCAATCTGGTATGAAGCGACTTGAACTTCATGCGCCAACCCTTTCTTTTCTTTATTCTTTCTCTGATTTAACCGCTTCCATGATCGCACGGTTATCAAAGATGGCTTTGGGCGAAAAATCCTTTTTCAACATCCGGTTTTCTTCCAAAAATCGCTTCACATCATTCAGATACAGAGCAAGTCCGCCGCCATCTGCATTCCGCTCTGTCTGCATTCTGAGATCATGTATCCGAAATCCTGACAGCATGTCCTTTAATTCGGTTTCAGAATATTTTTTATCCTTAAAGGTCTGCTGCCCCATAATATCCAGATATTCTTTGAGGTTGGACGGATTTTTGCTCCATGTCACTGCCTTAATCCAGCCCTTCAATATCTTGACAAGATCGTCTTTGGGAATCGCGGTTAAGGTGTCCTCAAGCGCAATCACGCCTTCGGGAATGATGCCGTCATAAGAGGCGGAAGATACGACAGATTTGCCTTTACCGTTTTGTTCCGCCCTGGCTGCCTCAGGATCATAGCAGACAATCATGCTGAAATATCCGGCAATAAAATGGCTTGCCAGTGTATCCGCTTCCATTTCCGCAACCCGAATATCCGAAATTTTCTGCCCCGTGCCGGATAAATAACGATTCAGAAAATATAATATTGCCGGAGTGTTCGCATGAACTCCCACAGGCTTGCTCTTCAACACAGCAGGATCAATGTCTTTTTTCACGATAATTTTATCGCTGCCGTAAGACCAGTCTGTTTCAGCAATGATCCGAACCGGCAGCCCGTTCATGTAATATCCGATGCTGTTTCCGATCATATCAAATGCAATATCTATCCGATTTTCCTTAAAAAGCATGAACAACTGCAAGGGATTGGCACAGATAATCACCTTTACGTCAAGCCCCTGATCTTTCCAAAATCCTTTTGATTCTGCCACATTGGCAGGCGACCACGCCGCGCGGTTGAGCATAGCAATCTTATAGGTTCTGGCATAAGCTGTACTGCCGAACAGCAATATAAATCCGAACATCAGGAATAGCAACCGTTTCATCATAGTCTCCTTAACCGACTTTTGCCAAAACGCCGATCTCCGCATCTGTCAGTACTTTGTCAATATCAAGCAGAATTTTGACGCCCCCTTCGGTTTTCGCCATCCCCATAATATAATCCGTCTTGATTTCCGTGCCGAACATCGGCGTCTCCTCAATTTCTTCGGGCTTGATATTGAGAACTTCCGATACCGTATCCACCACGCTTCCGACCATGATATTTCCGGTTTCTCTTGTAATCTCCACGACAATAATACAGGTGCGCTCCGTATAATCTGCTTTTTCCAAGCCGAATCGAAGCCGCAAATCCATGACCGGGATGACTTTGCCTCTGAGATTGATAACCCCCTTGATAAATTGCGGAGTGCGCGGAACAGGCGTAACAGGCATCATGCCGATAATTTCTCTGATTTTAAGGATGCCGATGCCGTATTCTTCATTTCCCAGCGTGAATGTCAGATACTTTCCTGCTTTCTTAGCGGAAAATTTCCCCGCCGCCTTTTCTGACTGCGTTGATTTTCTCATAAATAGTCCTCCTTATTTCAGCCTGAATCTGTATTCAAAATTTCTGCTTTCATCCTTGATAATCACATTCTGAATACTGACCGTATAAAAAACATTTTCGACAATTGTGTCTGCTTTCCATTTCAGAAAATTCGGAACTCCGTAAAACAGGTTGTCAAAGCTCACGCCATAAACAGAGACCGCGTTTCCCGCCTCATCAGAAACCCGGACAGACGCGCCTGAAAAGTCAACCGCTTTATTGTTTGCAGACGATTTATAATCTGTCAATACCGAAAATGAAAAATAATCGCTGCCTGCGGCAAAATATTCTTTCGGATAGTCCTCAAAAGGATAGGCGATAAATCCGATCCCGATGCCTGACATATCGGCGGTGGGATTAGTTTGAAGCATCAGGGCTATGCCGGTGGCGTTCCAGTAATTTTCCACTCTCGTTTTCCCGTCAACCCGTCCGAAAGATACGGATTTTAAAAACGGATCAAGCAATGCCCGCCGCTGTCCCAGAATTTCCGAATTTTCGTCTTTCAAAAAGAAAATAAGCGGCATAAGCGAATCCTGCAAGTCCGCCGCGCTCTGATAAACATGAATATAAAGATTGCTTTTGGAAAGCCCGTATCGCCCCGCATCTGTGGCGCAGTATGCTCCGGCACCCGGCTGATGACTGGTTTCATTATTTGCCGCGATCATCAACGCAGCTTTTGCCGTGTTCATATCATTTCCGGGGTCATAATCCACCGCCGGAAGTTTGTGAAGACTTCGGATGGCGTTGATTTTATCCAAAACTTTCTGCTTTTCAGAGACTTTGATAAAACCTTCATCACACACCGCCGTGTTCGGTATTTTATCATAAAATTCGGATAACTTAACATTTGGGATCAGAAATCCGGTGCGATACACATTGACCTTTACCACAGTCTCTTCGCTTTGACCTTCGCTGTCTGTTAAAGAAAACCGAAACGTCAGCGTTTCCGACTCTTTTCCGGCAGAAACTTTGGGGGCAGTGAAACCTGCACTGCTCATACTGGTCGGATTATTGAGAACTACTGCTGTTCCGCCTGTCTGTGTCCATAAAAAATTGGCACTGCCGCACCAGTTGACAGTTGCCGCGCTCAATGTAACCGATTGATTTTCTTCAACGGCTTTATCCGCACCGGCGGTTATTGTCGGCGTACAATGCGTTATGTCGCTGCTGTCATCATCGCCGCCTCCGCCGCAGGCTGATATGAAAAC
>DYRC01000133.1 GCA_020718925.1 Desulfonema limicola | reverse complement strand
GGGGAGGGGTCGGGGGAGGGGTCGGGGGAGGGGTGCTTCGGTATAAACAGGTTGATATGAAAATCGTGATTGAATCAAAGAGTTTGTTCTGATATAAGAAAGACAGATGAACGTAATTACAAAAAAAAGGATTCTCCGCTGTTGTGCGAAAAATCCTTTATTTTCATAAATGGAGCCGGCGATGGGACTCGAACCCGCGGCCTGCTGATTACGAATCAGCTGCTCTACCACCTGAGCTACGCCGGCTTAACCAATGAGATTATTTACCGTGTTTACAAAACAAAATCAAGAAAAATTTTCAACTCATTCCCTATCTGATTTGATTCTTAATAGAAATCAAAAGGTTGACTGTGTCGGTTTTCATGGGGCGGATAAGGCATATCTGTTATCCGGGCTTTATAAGACGCATAAACTTCCTATTGTTATTGTCGTGTCTTCAGCGCGGCAGGCAGAAGCGTTTATAAAAGATACGGAGTTTTTTTTAAAAAGACCTGTAAAATATTTTCCGCCGGATAAATCGCCGCTTCATTTTATATCCTCATACAATGAACCTTCTGTATGCCGCGTCCGAATCCTTTATGAAATGGCAACGGAAAACATGCCGCCTGTTGTGGTAATCTGTGCGGAATCGCTGACACAGCCGATTATTTCCAAAAAAGATTTATGCAGTTATGCGGAACTTGTTATGGAAGGCGAAGATATTGATCGGGAATCTTTGATAAAAAAACTCGTCAGCGGCGGCTATGAGCATAGCGCGATTGTGGAAGACCCCGGTGATTTCTGTGTCAGAGGCGGAATTTTGGATGTGTTTTCACCACTTTATCCTGATCCGATCCGGATTGAATTTTTCGGTGATACCGTTGATTCTTTAAGATTTTTTTCAGCGGCAACTCAGCGAAAACTGAAACCGGTCGGGGAAGCGGTCATTCTTCCGGTAAAAGAGGTGGCGGATAATCTTTCTGATAGCGGAACTTTTTCAGAATATCTTCCTGATAATGCTGTCTTTATCATGGATGAACCTGCGGAATCCGTCCCGGAGCAATGGGCGGAAATCGAAAAGTTTTTAGAAGATAAATATCCGGTTTCATTTAAAACATTCCCGAATTTGGAAGCCGCTCATCCGACATTTCAGTTTTCCATACAGGATAATACGACAATAAGCCTTGACCTGAAAAATTATCGGGAAAAAGAAAACAGGCTGACGCCGCTTGCGGATTGGATTAAGGATAAACAGCAGTCTGGATATACGGTGTTGATGGTTTGCAGCACTTCGGCGCAGGCGGAAAGAGCCGCATCTTTGCTGAAGTTTTACGGCATTCGGGCAATTTCCAGCCAAGGGCTTCCTGAAAATAAAGCTGCCAAAGGATTATTTCATTTATGTATCGGGCAGTTATCTGCCGGATTTGTATGGCATGATGAATCTTTGGCAATGATTACCGAAGATGAAATTTTCGGAAAAAAGCAGCGGCGGAAAGCAGCTCCGATTCGGCAGGACAGCCTTAAAACCAAATTGTTTGCTTTGGAAGATTTGAAAAAAGGCGATGTGATTGTTCATACGGAGCATGGCATCGGCAGATACCAAGGGCTTGAAAAAATTTCCGTTGAAGGCATTGTCAATGATTTTCTTCTGATTGTCTATCGGGATGAGGACAAACTCTATCTTCCGGTGTATCGCATGAATATGATTGAAAAATACATGGGCATAGACGATGCGCTGCCGATGCTGGACAAGATGGGCGGGAAAACATGGGAGAAAGTCAGGGAAAAAGTAAAGAAATCCGTTGAAAAAATAGCCGGAGAACTGCTGAAGTTGTATGCGGAGCGAAAAATTGCCAAAGGTCATGCGTTTTCCCGCCCGGATAATTATTTTCAGGATTTTGAAGCAGGATTTCCGTATGAAGAAACTGAAGATCAACTGAAAACCATTGAAGATGTGCTTGAGGACATGGCAAAAGAAGAGCCGATGGACAGGCTGGTTTGCGGTGATGTCGGATATGGCAAAACCGAAGTCGCGCTCAGAGCCGCGTTCATTGCGGTCAATGACAGCAGACAGGTTGCAGTTCTGGTTCCCACCACCATTTTAGCTGAACAGCATTTTGAAACATTTTCAACCCGTTTCAAACATTATCCGGTGCGGATTGCCTGCCTGAATCGCTTCCGATCCTCAAAAGAACAGAAAGACATCATCAAAGGTCTTAAAGACGGAACCATTGATATTGTGATCGGCACGCATCGGCTGATTCAGAAAGATGTGAATTTTAAAAATCTGGGGCTGATTGTAATTGATGAAGAACATCGCTTCGGCGTTAAACATAAGGAAAAACTCAAAAAACTCAGAACCAATGTGGATGTTCTTGCTTTGACCGCCACGCCGATTCCCCGCACACTTCATTTATCTTTAAGCGGGGTGCGCGACATCAGCCTGATTTCAACGCCGCCCGAAGATCGCTTTCCGATTAAAACCTATATCTGCCAATTTAACAAAGCCCTGATTTCAGATGCTATCCGAAAAGAACTGGACCGAAAGGGGCAAATCTTTTTTGTGCATAACAATATCCGCTCTATCGGGGCTGTGGCAAACATGATCAGAGAACTTGTTCCCGAAGTTCGTTCGGACATTGCCCACGGACAGATGGGAGAAGATGAGCTTGAAAAAATCATGATCCGCTTTAAAAACAAGGAGATTGATCTTCTGGTCTGCACCACCATTATTGAGTCCGGGCTGGATATTCCGTCTGCCAATACCATTATGATTAACCGGGCGGAGCGATTCGGGCTGGCTCAGATTTATCAGCTTCGGGGGCGCGTGGGGCGGGCTGACGAGCAGGCATACTCGTATCTGTTCATTCCCCATGAAAATGCTCTGAGCAAAGACGCTCAGAAGCGGTTGAAAGTTCTGATGGAACACAGCGATTTGGGCGCGGGCTTTCAGATTGCCATGAATGATTTGAAAATCAGAGGCGGCGGCACGATTTTAGGCGCGTCCCAGTCCGGTCATATTGCGGCAGTAGGCTATGATATGTTTTTAACCCTGATGGAAAATGCTATTTCCGAACTCAAAGGCGAAGAGATTAAAGTATCGCTTGATCCGGAAATCAACATCCCGATGTCCGCATTTATCCCGGAATCGTATATTTCCGATATTGACCAACGGCTTGGCGCGTATCGCCGCCTTGCCAAAATGACAGAGTTGAAAGAAATATCGGATTTCAAAGATGAACTGACAGATCGGTTCGGCGCTTTGCCGGAAGAAGCCGGTAATCTGCTGATGAAAATCATGCTCAAGGTGCTGTGCATCAAAGCAGGTGTGAAACGGCTTGATTTGGTGGGGCAGCACTTAACGCTTAAATTTTCAGACGCTCATCAGAAACATCCGGGTGGGCTTGCGGATATGATTATGGCAGCGCCTCAGCGATTTGAATTTACACCGGATCATGTTTTAAAAATCAGAGTATCAAAATCAGGCATAGGCGCGTTGTCAGAGACCAGAAATATCTTAAAAGAAATCAGGCAGCATGTCAGCCCGAACAACGGATAATTGTATTCTGAGCGCATCTTTGTGAACAAAATCAATTTTGCATGAATATTTTTACATTTTGCACGTTTAATGATATAAGCCTGCTCAGATACAGGATTTATCAAGGAATCAGAAAAGGAATCGCTTTATGTTCACCGGCATTATCGAAGGGCTTGGCACGATTAAAAGCATCAGTTCATCCGGACGCGGCAAACGCCTGACAATAGAGGCGGATTTTTATCCGGATGGCACCAAGATCGGCGACAGCATTGCGGTCAGCGGCGCATGTCTCACGGCGGTAACGCTTGACGGACATCGCTTTACCGCAGACATCTCACCGGAAACGGTTTCCAAAACCGCATTTGCCAAAGCTGAGGTGGGCGACAGAGTAAATCTTGAGCGGGCATTGCGCTTATCGGATCGCCTTGACGGTCATCTGGTATCAGGTCATATTGACGGCATGGGCATTATCCGAAACCGGAAAACTCTGGACAATGCGATCATTATTACCATCGGCATTCCTGAATCGCTTTCAAAATACATGATTCCCAAAGGCTCGGTGGCGGTTGACGGCGTGAGCCTGACCATTAATCGCTGCGAGCCCCAAAGCGTTGATGTCAGCATTATTCCGCATACTGCCAAACTGACCACCATCGGCTTTAAAAAAATCGGAGATGCGGTGAATATTGAAACCGATATGATTGGAAAGTATGTGGAGCGCTTTGTATCCGGCAGAGGACAATCCGGTATCACAATGGAATTATTGGCAAAGAATGGGTTTTTAGGATAAGCTGAACGGATTGTCAGAACAAAGAAATGAGGATGAAACTTAATGGAATTGGAAAGCTATTTTGAATTTATTAATGAAGATGCCATCCGTATCAAAGGAAACCGCATATATATTGAGACAGTGGTAAAAGACTATATGGACGGAGCAAGTCCTGAAGAAATTATGCTTCGCTATCCGACTCTTTCCCTTGACAAAATTTATGCTGTGATCCTGTATTATCTCACACATCGTGAGCAGATCGAAAAATATCTGGAACAGGTCAGAAAATTTCAGGAACAGGATTGGAAAGAACAGCAGCAGAATCCGAGTGATTTTGTTCGTAAATTATCTGAACGCATCAGACAACATCGGCTTGTAAGGCATAAAAAATTACAGTCTGGCGGAATAGCCTGATGAGTATCCGTTTTCTTTTGGATGAGCATGTGAACAAGGCAATTCAGCGAAAATTACACCGAATGTTATTGCCCATAGATGATGTTCTGGCTATCGGAGATACGGATGCTCCGCCCAAAGGAACTTCTGATCCGGATATTCTTATCTGGATTGAGAAAAACAGCTATATTCTTGTAAGTGAGAACAGACGGACTATTCCGGTACATATTGCCGAACATTTTGCTTTGGGGAGATGTTTTCCCGGCGTATTTTGGATACGCCCCGGAAGCTCCGTAAATGATATTGTCGAAGAACTGTATCTTATATGGTCTGCGTCAGATATTAAAGAATACCAGAATAATACGTTGTTTATTCCGCTTTAAATACTATAGATAACTGAAAATACTATTTTTCATTATGGTAGCGAAGAATAATTAGGAGGAAAAAAATGGCTTTATTCACGATAGATGCAAAAAAATGCAAGCGGGATGGTATCTGCGCGGCGGAATGCCCGGTAAGTATCATTATGCTCAAAGATAAAGAATCGGTTCCCACGCCGGTTCCCGGAGCCGAAGCATCCTGTATTCACTGCGGGCATTGTGTTGCGGTCTGTCCGCACGGGGCGTTGTCGCATGTCAGCATGACGCCGGAACAATGTCCGCCGGTACGCAAAGAATTTCAACTGAGTCCTGAGCAGGCAGAACATTTTCTGCGTGCCAGACGCTCCATCCGGGTTTATAAAGACAAAGTTGTTCCGAAAGAAATTCTTGCCAAGCTCATTGACATTGCCCGATATGCGCCTTCGGGGCATAATAGTCAGTCAGTACAGTGGATTGCGGTCTGTGATCCTGCCGAAGTTCAGAAGCTGACAAGCCATGTTGCGGATTGGATGCGCTTTATGATTAAAGAGCAGCCCGCGTTTGCCAAAGCATTTCACATGGATAGGGTGGTGGGAGCTTGGGAAATGGGCATGGACGCCATCACCCGCAAAACGCCGCATCTGATTGTGGCACATGCGGCAAAAGAAGATCGTATGGCGCCGGTGTCCTGCACCATTGCGCTGACATATCTGGAACTGTCCGCGCCTGCTTTCGGACTTGGGGGATGCTGGGCAGGATATTTCAACACTGCGGCAGTATTTTGGCAGCCGTTGCAGAAAGCTTTGGGGATTCCTGATAACCATTCTGCTTTCGGGACAATGATGGTGGGCTATCCCAAATATCACTATCACCGCCTGCCGACAAGAAAAGAGCCTCAGATTACATGGCGATAATTATGATGCGGCAAATCATCCATTCACTTATAGATTTCCATTCGGTCTGGGTATAGGATTTCCGTCAGCATCGAAACAATTCATAGATGTTCCTGTAAATGAATTTATCAATTCTTTTCTGACTTCAGGCACATCTTTGAATACTTCCATCCATATTGAGAAATGTCCCATCCCAAATGCTGTAAGACCTATTTGTCGGCGCATTTCTTCACATGGTAATGAGTTCCAATTTGCTAATGAGATGTTGGCAGCTCCCCACACTTCATCTCTGCCCTTCCAACGAGTATCTGCCTTGGTCGGTTCGTTTGCACCACCCGGATAACGATCCAATCCCATCAGATCAATGGTGTTTTGGGCAATTCTGACTTGAGATGAGTTCAATTGTCCGTTTGCTTTGATAATAGCAGATTGATATGTGAATGCCAAAAGTGTATTGTCTTTATCAGCCCAGAAATACCCTTTTCTTGAAGTATTTCTATCTGATTTTAATGTGTTGCAATATTTACACGATAACAAAAAGTTTTCCCAATCAAGTTCTGCTCCGCCATTTTTAATAGGGATCAGATGTTCCACTTCGATCATATTTTTTACCGGCATTTCGCAATATGAGCAATACCATCCGATTCTGGCAGCCAAATCATTTCTTGCTTCTCTATAATGCGAATACTGTTTTGGCGCATCGCCTTTGTCAACAGGTCTCATAATTCATATCTTTTTTATTTCGGATTCCCGCACTAATCTTTTCTGTTCTAAAAAAGCATGATACGCCAAATTTTTTGCAAAAGGCTTGCTGAGTTCATCCAGTTTGTTACGCAACTGCTCCAATTCTTCGGAAGCGGTGTCTTTATCCATTTTTTCCAAAGTCTGATAATATTCTTTTGCCGCTTCGTACATTCTCTTTCTTTTCATGCTCCACTGGGAATTTTCAACTCCCTGAACATTTTCCGCTATATCTTCAAGGCTCTGATCTGTATATTCGGATATTTCTCCATCCAGCTTGATCAATTCGCCATCATCTAACTCCTGAATAATGAACGGCGAATGTGTGGTCGTAATGAATTGAATATTAGGAAAGGTTTTTTTCAGATTTGAGATTATCGTTTTTTGCCATAAAGGATGTAAATGCAAATCCAATTCATCAATCAAAATAATACCCGGACTCATTGAAATTGATTCTTTTCCAAGATGCGGATTAAGTGTTACGCAGCGAAAAGCCATATCAGCGACCATAGCAAGCAGGTTTCTCTCCCCATCGCTCAGAAAATTAAACGGAAATTCTTTTCCATTTATGTTTCTTAAAACTATGGTCTGAACTTTTTCATCAAAATCGAAAAAAATCGTTTCGCATTCGGATACACATTGACTCACCGCTTTCTTAATCACGTCAAGCTCAAACGCCTCTTTTTTTCTCTGAATAGCCGTCCTTTCTTTTTCTTCAAACCATTTGAGAAAAAAAGCATTGTTGGAAGTCGCTTCAAATCCGTTATAATAGCCTCTCCCCAATTTTGTTTCTGAAATTCCGCTTTTTTTACTCTCCTGCCAAAGCCTGTTTGTAGCATAGTAAGCCAAAACAGGCATATCAGGCTCTTTGCCATGACGTATCTGCGTCTGCAAATCTATTGCTATCGCACTTATATTCCAAGCGTCTTTGAAAGTTGTCCCGTTCTTTTTTCCCCTCCGTTCTCTTATCCAGCGGATATTTTTGCCATTCACAATGCCTTCACATTCTACGCAGACAGGAAACTGAAATTCCCGACTATGCTCGTAGGTAACAAAATGAATGTCATTATCCCGGATTCGTGGGCTTCTGACTTCCTGCTCGTCAATCCCCAAAAAAAACGAACCAAGTCCGATACGCAATCCCTCCAGCAGACTTGTCTTGCCGGAACGATTGATTCCGATCACAACATTGAAATGAGGATGAAATTCGACAGATAACTCTTCAAAGCCTCTGAAATTTTTCAGTTTCAATCTGTTGATGATCATTGTTCGGCAGCCTTTTACTTCTCATGCAAAACCGTTACGCCTGTCCAATCCTTCGGCGGATCGAGAATGAAATCAGCGCAGCGTTTCAGAATAATTTTTGCAGGCACATCAGTCGGATTAATGCTGTGAAGTTCATCGAAAATCCGCTTTGCATCTTCCCATTTTGCATCGCGGTATAATCTCATACCTTCTTCAAATCGTTTGATAAACTTCGACATTTCCGCCGTGATATTGTCTCTTTCCGAAACCAGTTCATAAATCGCAACGCCCTGTGTTTTGCCTTTGACCGCGACAATATCTATCAGCCGGGCTTCAATCTCATCTTTTGCCTGAAGATAGGTGCTTTCCGTAATAATGATCTGAGTGCCGTAATATTTGTTCAAGCCTTCCACGCGGCTTGCCAGATTCACATTATCGCCGATAACCGTATAATTCATCCGCCGCTCGGATCCCATATTTCCGACAATGGATTTGCCGGTATTCAGACCGATTCGGGTGGGAAAGCCCGGTTTGTTATGGCGATTCAGATATTGGGAAACTTTCAGGATTGTCCGCTGTACATCCAGACTTGCATGGCACGCGGCTATCGCATGATTTTTGATTTCTTTCGGCGCGTTCCAGAAAGCCATGACCGCATCGCCGATATATTTATCCACCGTGCCTTGGTGCTGAAGAATGACCTGCCCCACTTCTTTGAAATAATATCCGAGATTTTCCACCAACTGTTCCGGAGAAAGCGATTCGGAAATCGCCGTAAACCCGGCAATATCTGAAAAGAAAACGGTCAATTCCCGTGATTCACCGCCCAGAACTGCTTCTTTGTCCATCATAATGAGTTGTTCCACCAGATCTTTGGGAACATATTTTTCAAAGCTTTTCAAGCCTTTTTTCATATCCTCAAAATAAGCGGACATCGCATTGACTTCAATCAGGGAAGACGGAATATTATCAGAAGCTTCCAGATTAAAATCCTTGACCTTTTTCATCTCCTGAGACAGCATTTTCAGAGGTCTTGAAATAATTCTGGCAAGAAAAAAGCCGATAATCAGGGCAACGATAAAAAGAATCGCGGCAAACACCATTACCTTGCGGTTGTTCTGATACACTTCCGCCATGATGTCCCGCTCAGGCAGAACGATGCCGGTCAGAATCGAACTTCCCTTATATAAAGGGGTGTACATCGCAAGATATTTTTCGTCATTATCGTAAAAATAGAAGAAAAACTCTTCGGACTCAGAGTCGCTGCTTTCGGATTTTGAAGCGACAAACGCCTTATATGACGATGAAATGATGCTGTCATCCACTTTTTCCGCAGAAATCAGCTCGATCTTTTCCTGATTGCCCGTCCTGATTTTCTGATATATTTTATCAAAACTTTTTCCTTCCTGAATCGGCATAGCAACAACTTTCATATCGGTTCCGGCTTTTTGGAGCAGAAATGCTTTTCCGCTTTTTCCGATACGGAGATTGGCAAGAAAATAAGACAAATCGGCAATACCGACATCAATACCTAATACGCCTTCTATCCGCCCGCCTTTGCTATACACCGAAACCGCATTGGTAAGCCCCGGTCTTTTCGTTGAAAAAAAGATATAAATATCTGTCCAGATCGTTTTGTCGGTCTTTGACGCGGCAATATACCAGGGGCGGGAGCGCGGATCATAAAACGCATCTGATTCTGACTGAACCATATTGGGAAAATCTTTGTTATACAGGGTATTCTGATGACGCCATTCGCTGATGACCTTCTTATCCTGATGCGTAATCAGCTTGATACTGATAGAATTGTCAGGCATCCGGGAGACCATATAAAAATTGCCCAGCCTATCTCCGAAAAAAATCGAAGATAATTGAGGATTTATCCTAAGCACGTCCTGAAAATAGTCCAGCATTTTTTCCTGAGACGGAGAAGGAATAAATTTCAGCGGAAGCAATTTTCTCTGAGATGGTAACGTATCCGGCGAGACTATTTCCTTATCCACAAAATGATAAGACAGCACGGAAACCACATCCACCTGTTTGAAGTAATGGTTTGTTTTGTTTAAAACGCTTCGCGTAATCTCGCTCATCATGTTCTGCGAGAGTTTGTGAAGGGATGTCTTCGTCCCCATATAGCCGGTATACCCGATAATCCCTATGGTCAGCGTCAGCAACGTGCTGAGAAAAATAATAATAACTGCCTGCGTAGAAAAACGAAACATAATAGCTCTGATTCTCCCCCTTATTTTCTAAGAATCAAACAACACATTACCCTGCGAATTGAGTCCGTCCCTGTCTGAAAGCGTGGAACGGACGAGTGCATCGAAATTTT
>DYRC01000132.1 GCA_020718925.1 Desulfonema limicola | reverse complement strand
CATTTATGCCTCTTTCGGTTTATCCTGTCAAGTGATATTGATTCACCTTACATAATGTCTGTAAATTCAATTTATTTATAAGGAAAGAAAACGATGGGAGCATTCAGAATCCTTTTGCTTGTAATTTTTATCTGTATTTTCGGCTATACGGCAATCGTAGCTGCTAATCATGGCTTTGGCTTATTCGCTGTTTTCTTTGGCGATATTGTGGCTATGGGATGGTCCGGGCAGTTCAATGTTGACTTCACCAGCTTTCTGACGCTTTCGGCTATCTGGCTGGCTTGGCGGCATCACTTTTCACCGGTCGGAATAGCGCTGGGGCTGCTGGGATTTTTCGGCGGCGGACTTTTTCTCAGCGCATACCTGTTTTTTGCAAGTTTCAGCGCAAAGGGCGATATGAAAGAATTACTTTTGGGTAAGATCAGGGCTGATAGGGTTTGAGAATGAAAGCTCAGAAATTTATCAATTGAAATGCAGCTTGAAATTACGCTCTCTCTTTTTGTCCGTTACATTTATTTTCGCTCTGAATTACCGGTTGACAATATCGGGCTTGATATTGTAAAAATATTCAATAAATAATCAGTGGAAATAGGTGCATAATGTTACCGAAAAAGAAACAGACTGGAACAATGAGCGTTGCCGAAGCCCGGAAGGAAGCAGAGCGGCGGGAAAGCAGCTATCGTGAACGTGCGCTCAAAATGTATCCGTGGATTTGCGGGCGGTGCGGACGAGAATTTACCGGCAAGAAACTTCGTGAACTTACGGTTCATCACCGGGATCACAACCACGATAATAATCCGCCGGATGGCAGCAATTGGGAGCTGCTCTGTCTTTATTGCCATGACAATGAGCATTCCCGCTACACAGATGCAGAGTGGTATGACAAGGATGCGCCGGGCAGAGAGCCGGAGCCGTCTTCCACCCACAATCCGTTTGCCGGTCTTGAAGCTCTGCTGAAAAATAAAAAATAGCAATCTGTCCGGATAGGGCATTATAAGATTGCTTAATCCCGCAATTTCCGCTAAAA
Organism: Desulfonema limicola; assembly: GCA_020718925.1. Lineage (GTDB taxonomy): Bacteria > Desulfobacterota > Desulfobacteria > Desulfobacterales > DYRC01 > DYRC01. The sequence goes on along the minus strand of DYRC01000132.1, from coordinate 9,286 downwards.
TCCGTATCGTGTTGATAAATAATTTATAAACTGAGGTCTGATATGGGATTGTTATCTTCATCGGTGGCGTTGATGCGCTATAAGGTTCAGGGCAGCCTTAAAGAACCGATGCTTGACACGGTTACGGATGCGTTGAAGCAAAACGCATTCACGGAAATAGAAGACGAAGCTGCTGAAAAAACAGTGGGCTGGACATCGTTTCAAAGTCCGTTCAAGCCTGATTTTGATGGCTCATCGTTTATGTTCGGAACGTATATTGTTTTTTCGATGAGAATTGACAAAAAAAGCATTCCATCCAAGCTGGTTAAAAAAAATTATACCGAAGAAGCTGCCAAAAAGCTTGCCGAGACTCAGCGGGAATATCTGTCCCGGAATGAAAAACTCGCCATCAGAGAGCAGGTGCTGAATGTGTTAAGCCTGAGAATACCGGCAATCCCCAGTATTTATGATGCGATGTGGAATTATGAGGCGGGCATGGTATGGCTTTTTTCAACGCAGAAAGCGGCAAATGAAGAATTTGAGAGCCTGTTTTCCAAATCGTTCAAAATCGCCCTGATTCGGCTGTTTCCTTATACGATGGCTCAATTCGGCTGCGATCTTTCGGAGTCGCAGCGCGATGCACTGAATCATCTTTCCCCCACACGGTTTGCGGAGTAATTTATGTTAGATATTTCAATAGCGTATAACCGCTACAAATTTTTGGGTTATGAATTTCTGACATGGCTTTGGTTTCTGATTCAGGAAGACCCCGGCGAAATCAGAAAAGCAGACCCGGAATTGCTGTCTTTGGACATCGGCAATCGCATTGTCTTGGAAAACCGCATCGGCGATGCATCTGAGGTGATTACCATCAAAGGCGATGATGCCGGATTTGAAGAAGGCATTCTTGCGCTGAAAAAAGGTGCGGTGGTTACTGAGATGAATCTTTTATATAAATCCGGGGACTATGAATGGCGGTTCACGCTCAAAGGAGATGGGCTGACAATGTCAAGCCTCAAAACGCCGGATACCGGCAAAGTGGAAACCAAAGATGATTTGGAAGGGGCGGTGCTGGAAAAGATATATCTGCGTGAAAAAACCGTTAATCTGACAGACAGCCTATTCGGACAATTTATTCGCTTGAGAATTTCAAGAGAATGGGATAAAATCATGGTTTCTTCTATCCGACAATGGATACATTCTAACGATTAACAAGGGGCAGTTATGAAGTTTACGGTTAATAAAAAAGAAATCCGGGATATTCTGTCAAAAGTTCAGGGGATTACCGGAAGAAAAAGCAATCTCACCATTACGGAAAATGTCTTGTTCAAAGTATCTTCCGAAGGAATCTATGTGTCTGCCACAGACCTTGAAACCGGTTTTCAGGGAAATTATTCCGCAGACGTGGAATCCGAAGGCGATTTTGCCATCAATGCCAGAAAGCTGTTTGAAATCGTAAAAGATTTCCCCAGTGATGAGATTCATTTCAACGAAGTGGAAAACCGCTGGATCAAAATCGGCAACGACAGCATTGAGTATAACATTGTAGGCATCAATCCGGATGATTTTCCGAACCAGCCGCAGGTGGATGATGTGGCAATGTTTGACATTGACGCGCCTGCATTGAAGCGCATGATTGAAAAAATGACCGTGATCAGCGGCGCGACCGACGACCGGCGTCCGCATATCAGCGGCATCTATTTTGAGCGGATTCTTGAAGATGATCAGAAATTGGTCAGAATCGTCTCCACAGACGGCAGCCGTCTTGCCAAAACAGATTATCATTATGATACCGAGTTTGAACTGCCCGAAGGACCCAGCGTCATTATTCCCAAAAAAGCCATCCATGAAGTGGGCAAATTTCTCCCCTCAGAAGGCACGGTGCAGTTAGGGGTGAAAAACAACTATTTTGTGGTCAAACGGGATCCGGAAATGATGATCATCCGGCTTCTGGAAGGCGATTTTCCGAAATATGCCGATATTATCAACCGGACTCAGGGACAGATCATCAGAATCAGCCGGGCAATGTTTCTGATGACGCTCAAGCGTATGTCTATTCTGTCTTCTGAAAATTACAAGGGCGTGGTGTTCGAGTTCAAAGACAACCGGCTCAAGGTAACTGCCACCAACCCTGACATCGGGGAGTCCAAAGAGGAAATTGACGCAGAAACCGAAGGAGAGCCGATTCGGATTGCATTTAACCCCAAATATTTCATTGACGCTCTGGGGTCTGTTGAAGAAGAAACTGTAACATTGAATCTTCTCAGCGAAGACCGCCCCTGTCTTCTGAACGGAGAGGGCAATAAAGACTTTTTGTGCGTCATTATGCCGATGAGAATATGAGCGATAACATTTACGGTGCGGATAACATCAAAGTACTGGAGGGTCTGGAGGCGGTTCGCAAAAGACCTTCCATGTACATCGGAAATACGGATGTCGAAGGGCTTCATCATCTGGTCTATGAAATTGTGGACAACAGCATTGATGAAGCCATGGCCGGATATTGCGATACGATCCGGGTTGTCATTCATCCGGATAACAGCGTCAGCGTTGAAGATAACGGGCGCGGCATTCCGGTTGAACTTCACAAACAGGAAGGCGTTCCCGCGCTTGAAGTGGTGATGACCAAACTTCACGCGGGCGGCAAATTCGACAATGATTCATACAAGGTTTCCGGCGGACTTCACGGCGTGGGCGTGTCGGTAGTTAACGCCCTGTCATCCGTTTTGGAAGTTGAGGTCTTCAGGGAAGGCTCTGTCTATTACCAGCGATATGAAAAAGGCATCAAGGCGTCCGAACTCAAAGTTGTGGGACTGACGACAAAACGCGGCACTAAAATTCATTTTGTCCCGGATGGGGAAATTTTAACCACCACGACTTTCGTATTTGATATTTTAAGCCGCCGATGCCGTGAGCTTGCTTTTTTAAACAAAGGCATCAGAATCACTATTGAAGACGAGCGCACAGAGGCTAAAAACGATTTTTTCTATGAAGGCGGAATTTCGGAATTTGTGCAGTATCTGAACCGGCACAACACGCCCCTGCATGAGCCGATTCTGATTGCCGGTGACAGAAGCGACACGCAGATTGAAGTTGCCATTCAGTATAATGATACATTCACAGAAAAGCTATTTTCTTTTGCCAATAATATCAATACCATTGAGGGCGGTTTTCATCTGATCGGCTTTAAAGCAGCCCTGACCCGTACTATCAATCAGTATGCCACAAACGGCACACTGCCCAAAGATTTCAAATCCAAAATCAGCGGCGAAGATGTGCGTGAAGGCTTGACTGCGGTGATCAGCGTTAAAATCCGTTCGCCTCAGTTTGAGGGGCAGACCAAGACCAAGCTCGGCAACAGTGAAGTCAAAGGGCAGGTAGAATCGCTGATCAATGAGAAACTTGGTATTTTCTTTGAAGAAAATCCGGCAGTTCTCAAAAAGATTATTGCCAAGTCCGCCGAAGCAGCCCGTGCCAGAGACGCGGCAAAACGCGCCAGAGAATTGGTCAGAAGCAAGGGATCGCTGATGGATTCCACGCTCCCCGGAAAGCTTGCGGATTGTCAGGTATCTGAGCCGGAGGCAAGAGAGATTTTCATTGTGGAGGGAGATTCGGCAGGAGGTTGTTTTTCAGGAGATACGAAAGTTGCCTGCACAGATGGGCGTAATCTGTCTTTTATACAACTGATTGAGGAAGCAAATCAGGGCAGGCAGAACTTTTGCTATACCATTTTGCCGGATGGCTCAATCGGAATTGAAAAGATTCTGCATCCGCGCTGCACCAAGAAGAATGCTCAGGTGGTGAAGATCGTTTTGGACAATGAAGAGGAAATTGTTTGTACTCCGGATCATCTGTTTATGCGGCGGGATGGAGCGTATATTCAAGCGAAAAACCTTGCAAACAATGATTCTCTGATGCCGTTTTATTCCAAAGAATTTATTAAAAAAGAGAATCTTGTTCCTCACAATCACAAAATCAGGCGAATCGAATTTCTATCTGAAACCATTGATGTTTATGACATTGAAGTGCCGAATACGCATAATTTTGCGCTGGCATCCGGCGTATTTGTGCATAACAGCGCAAAACAAGGTCGGGATCGGCGGTTTCAGGCAATTTTGCCGCTTAAAGGAAAAATTTTAAATGTTGAAAAAGCCCGGTTTGACAAGATTTTACGTAGCGATGAAATCCGAAATATCATCACGGCATTAGGAACAGGTGTCGGCGATGAGGAATATGACATTGAAAAAATCCGGTATCATAAAAATATCATTATGAGCGTGTCCGGCGATGAGCCGACATTGATAGCTGATGAAACCGGACAGACGGAGTTTACCGAGATAGGACGCTTTATTGACGAGTGCATGAGCGGCATCAGAAAAATGAGCCGTTATAAGGTGATATCCTTTGATCCTATCGCATACAGCACCCGCTTTAATCCGTTAAAAGCCGTGATTCGTCATGCTCATACCGAGCCGATGTATAACATCTTAACCCGTTACAACCGTTCTGTCAAAGTTACATCTTCTCACAGCGTGTATGTCTTTGATAATGGCAAGGTCTGTCTTAAAAAAGGCAATGAAGTCCGCCCCGGAGATATGCTCGTGGCGCCGCGCCGTCTGCCGCGCCCGGCACAAAGTCCTGCCCGAATTGATTTGCTTAAAACTTTTTATCAGGCAAATCTGACTCACGCGCTCTATGTCAAAGGAGAGGATGTTCGGCGTGTTGCAGGATTGCGGCTTTTAGCAAAGGTCAGTCGTCCGGATCAATGGAAAGAACCGAGAGTTAAACTGAAATCTGACGCATGGAAAGAACTTGTTATTCAGCGTCAGTCTGTCGGAATTTCCCAGAAGCAGGCAGCCGCTGTCTGCGGTGCGAAACAGCCGATTACCGTCAGCCATTGGGAACGCGGTATCAATCGTCCTACATTGCCTGAGTTTATCAATTATGTTCACGCTATCGGCGGAAATGAAAATGTCGCTTATGAACTTTATCCGTCCAAACTTGAGCGATGTTTATCTCAAAGCGATTCAAGCAAAAATGCCCGGTGGCGGGAAGTGAGTTTCTATAAGCGTCTTGAAAATTTCACCTCTGAAGAAATCTCAGAATTGGGTGAGGATATTGAAATTGTTCCGCAGGCATATCAGAACAAAGCTTTTTCCCGATATCTGCCTGTTACCCGCGAACTGTTGTGGTTTATGGGCTGGTATCTTGCCGAAGGAACTCTCAGCCAGCATCAGGTCAGTCTGAATATCGGCAAAAAAGATGAGCCGTTTATCCCGGAACTGTGTGCGGCTGTTGAAACCGTATTCAAAGAAAAGCCGCGTTGTTATTATGATCCTCACAGTGAAGCGATAAAATTATATTTTCACAGCGTGTCCGCAGCGCGTCTGATACAGGCTTACGGAATGGCAGAACTTTCCCATGAAAAGAAACTGCCGGGCATTGTATTCAGTCTGAGTGAAGACCTTCAGATGGCTTTTCTGGAAGGTTATTTCTTGGGGGACGGCACGACTGTCGGTAAAGATTTTTCTTTTACCACCAATTCACGACAGATCAAAGACGGACTGCTTTATCTGTGCGCTCAACAGGGATTGATCGCAAGTAGCAGCTATCTTATGCCTTCAACTCCTGAAACTGCCTCTATTCAGACGCGACATCCTTATTATATTATCACTATCGGCGGCAGAGATCAGATTGAACGCTGTCGCCCGATTTGGAAGCGTCATGCAAATTCTCCAAAAACAGAGGTATATCTGAAACAGACTAGGAAAAAACGCCCGGAATATTTACCTATCGGAGAAGACCTGATAGGCTTGAAAGTGGTTTCTGCTGAGGAAATCGAACCGGTAGGAGAATATGTCTATGATTTCTCAGTAGAAGGAGATGAAAATTTCATCTGCGGTACCGGCGGATTATGTGCGAAAAACACGGATGCGGATGTTGACGGTTCCCACATCAGAACCCTTCTGCTGACCTTTTTTTATCGGCACATGAAAGAGGTTATCGAAAGAGGCTATCTTTATATTGCCCAGCCGCCCTTATTCAAAGTTACCCGAGGCAAAAGCGAAATGTATCTCAAACATGAAACGGATTTGAGCGAGTATATTCTCAAGCGGGTCTGCGATCAGAAAGCCATTAAAAATGCCAACGGCGAGACTATCTCTGACCATGCGCTCTACCTTTTTGCCGGAGATTTGGCTGAATATCTTGTGCTGACTGAAAAATCAGAGCAGCGCGGCATTCCGGCATCGCTGATTGAATTTCTTATCAGACAGGGCGTGGAAAACAAGCAGTTTCTTCAGAATCAGGAAAAAATGTCCGGCGTAAAGTCATTGCTTATTGAAAAAGGCTATACGATAGAAGAATTTTCATGGAGCGAAGAGCGTGAAATATATCGGATGAGAGTTATTCCGCCGACTTCGGATAGCTCGGATAAAGCGGAGCCGGTGAAAATCGGGCGGCTGATTTTTTCTCAGGACTATCAGAAATGCCTTGATTTAGCAAAAAGAATCTTTCCTTTTGATTATCCGCCTTATGCGATGTTTGGCAAAGACAAAGAGGGTGAATTTTCATCTGCTGAAAATCTGAGAGCTTTGTGGAATCTGCTGATTGAAGAAGGCAAAAAAGGCGTAGGCGTTCAGCGATACAAAGGTCTTGGGGAGATGAATCCGGATCAGTTGTGGGATACCACCATGAATCCCGAAACCCGGACGCTTCTGAAAGTGAAAATAGAAGATGCGGTCGAAGCAGATGCGATTTTTTCTCTGCTGATGGGCGATGTGGTAGAACCTCGCCGGGAGTTTATCCAGAACAACGCGCTGGAAGTGAGTACGTTGGATATATGACTTGCGAAATGCGGAATGCTTAATATGAATATTTCCCTCTCTCTTCGGGGGGAGGGAAAATGCTACAGAGAGAATGATTCGGGCATGAATTTCCGAAGGGAGTTATATGGGGATTTCTATAAAATATCAAACGGCTTTACCTAATTTTCCAATAAAACCGATAACAAACAGAATAATCAATAAAATCAATATTGAAGATAGAAGATTTCATAATTGGTATCGTTTTGTGTTATCATTTCCGCCTCATCTGGTACGCAATTATTTAGATGATTTTGAAATCAATGATAAACACACCGTGTTGGACCCGTTTTGTGGAACAGGTACCACTATTGTAGAGTGTAAATTACAAGGAATCAGAAGCATAGGTGTTGAAGCAGTTCCATTTTCACATTTTGCCAGTTCTGTTAAAGTGAATTGGGATATAGATGCAGATATGCTGAATCAATACGCTGACCATATAGCTGATAGCACTTTGAATGAACTTAGAAAACAAGGAATAAATGATGATACCGATTTTGACGGAAATATTAACAAGTTATTATTAAGAGTCCTTGATTCGGATTCAGATAAACTTCTGATCAAAGATTCAATCAGTCCGATTCCATTACATAAGACTTTGATATTAATTGAAAATATAAATAAACTGTCTAAAAAACCTTACTATAATAATATGTTGTTAGCATTGGCTAATGCTCTCGTTTTTTCGATCAGTAATCTTCATTTCGGTCCGGAAGTCGGAGTCAGAAAAATAAAATATGATACTCCTGTAATAAGGGTATGGTTGGATGAAGTAAAAAAAATTTCCGATGATTTAAAAACTGTAAAAAACTGTAAATATCCCGGATCTGATACTCTGTTAGGTGATTCACGCAATATCAGTCAAATTATTCCTTCTGATTGTGTTGACGCTGTTATTACATCACCACCCTATCCGAATGAAAAAGATTATACCAGAACAACCAGACTTGAATCTGTAATTTTAGAGTTTATTAGAAATAATAATGAGTTAAGGAAATCCAAAAAAAGCCTTATCCGTTCAAATACGCGTGGGATTTATAAAGGAGATGATGATGATGAATGGATAAAGAATAATGAAGATATTAATCAGCTTGCTGATAAAATTGAACAACGTAGGATTGAACTGTGTAAAAATTCAGGTTTTGAAAAACTTTATGGCACTGTTACACGGCTTTATTTTGGTGGAATGGCAAGACATCTTTTTGAAATCAGTAAAGTATTAAGACCGGGTGCAAGACTTGCTTATGTAGTCGGCGACCAAGCATCATATCTTAGGATAATGATAAAAACAGGGGATATTTTAGCCAAAATAGCCCAATCAATAGGCTATGAACTGTTAAGAATTGATTTATTCCGAACAAGACGGGCAGCAGCAACGAAATCTGAGTTGCGTGAAGAAGTTATTGTACTGCGTTGGAATGGTTAAAAAGTATGGAAAGTAAATATGATAAAATTATTGAGACTGTTTTTTTCAAAAATTACTCTGAAAGCCTGCGGGTTTCTTTTGACAGAGAAGAATTGGCACAAGCGAGTAACAATTTGAATATTCCTCGCATAAAAAATTTAGGCGATATTGTATATTCATATCGTTTCAGAAGAGATTTGCCTAAAAAGATAAATGAAACAGCGCCATCAGGATGTGAATGGATAATAGTAGGAACAGGTATCGGTCATTATGAGTTCAGATTAAGTCAGATCGGTAAAATAGAACCAGCTTTAAACAGACAAAAAATAAAAATACCCGATGCTACACCTGAAATTGTTAAAATGTATGCGCCTGCAAATGATGAACAGGCTCTTTTAACCAAAGTCAGATACAACAGAATGATTGATTTATTTATGGGCATAACATCTTATTCCGTTCAGAATCATCTCAGAACTACAGTTGAAGGAATCGGACAAATTGAAGTTGATGAAATTTATTTGGGCGTGAGTAAAAATGGGACTCATTATATTTTTCCATGTCAGGCAAAATCACCCGGTGATAAATTTGGCATAGTCCAAGTTCTTCAAGATATTTCTTTTTGTAAAGCAAGATATTCATCTGTAATTTGCAGACCTGTTGCATTACAATTTATTGATGATGACAGCTTTGCAATTATGGAAGTAAGTATAGAAGAAGAAAAGAATATATTAAAATTAGTAGTAATTGACGAGAAACATTACAAATTGGTTGATAGAAATGATTTATCAAACGAAGAAGTAGAGACTTATAAAACTATGGCAACTGATACAAAAATAGTCAGCATAAAAACCTGATTTAGGATGCTCTGAAATACTGTTTGAGTAAATCACCTGAAAAAAGACAATGAAAAGGATAACCGCCGCAAAAGGCTTTCTCCGCTTTGGGCATAGCGGGTGAATACAGGTGCCAAAATTTGCGGACGGTTAGTTAGTTTGCGTTACTTCAAAAACCCCTGAATAATCTTATTAACAGCCTCATC
>DYRC01000009.1:27704-31144 GCA_020718925.1 Desulfonema limicola | reverse complement strand
GATAAGGATTTAAGATTTGAAAAAGGATATTGCAGAATGCTTCAATATATTCTGAGCGGGCTGACCATCGGCAGCATTTACGCGCTGATTGCGCTGGGCTTCACGATTATTTATAACACGACCGGCATTATCAATTTTGCTCAGGGCGAATTTATCATGCTTGGCGGGATGCTGATGGTGTATGCGACAAATATGCTTCATCTGCCATTGTTTTTGGGATTTTTCGGGTCTGTGCTGATAGTGGTTATGATCGGGCTGCTGATAGAGCGATTTGCGATTCACCCGGCGCGGAATGCCTCAATTGTAACGCTGATTATCATTACGATTGGCATTTCGATTATGCTTAAAGCAGCGGCGGCGTTTGTTACCAAAGACAGCTTCACCTATCCGCCGTTTTCAGGCGATGAGACGATACGGATATTCGGCGCGGCAGTCCCGGGGCAAAGTTTATGGATTATCGGTGCGGCATTTGTTATGATGGTGGGCTTATCCCTGTTTTTTCATTTTACGATTCGGGGCAAAGCCATGAGAGCCTGCGCGGATAACCGTGAAGCATCCTGCGTTGTCGGCATTGATGTTGACAGGATGTCGCGGTGGTCTTTCGGCATGAGTGCGATGCTTGGCGCAATTGCCGGAATTATGATTACGCCTGCAACTCAGATCTCGTGGTTCAGAGGAACAGAACTCGGATTGAAAGGCTTTTGTGCGGTGATACTGGGCGGACTTGGGAGCGGTCCCGGCGCGGTCATCGGAGGATTATTGCTGGGATTATTGGAAACATTTGGCAGCTATTTATTTTCAGGATATAAAGATGCGATTGCGTTTTCGATTTTTCTGTTGGTCATTTATATCAGACCTTGCGGCATCATGGGGCAAAGATGAGCCAGTTTAAACGCTATCTGATATTTATTGCGGTGATTGTTTTTATACCGATTGTATTTTCAGGACGATTATCATATTATGTGTCTATGCTGGCAATGTGCGGCATTCATGTCATCATCGTGCTGGGGCTGCAATTGCTGATAGGATATGCGGGACAGATTTCATTAGGTCATGCGGCATTTTTTTCCATAGGCGCGTATTCATCGGCGATTCTGTCCACCCGATACGGACTGCCGCCGATAGTCTGTTTTGTCCCTTCGATAGCAATCACCGGGCTTGCGGCGTTTCTGATCGGGCTGCCGACATTGAAGCTTAAAGAACATTATCTTGCGATGGCGACTTTGGGAATAGGGCTGATTTCCTACTCTCTGATCAAAGCGGATCCGGGCGGAATGACCGGCGGAATTACGGGAATTTCAAATATTGCGCCGCTGAAGATTTTTTCATTGTCCGTTGATTCGGACAGGTCTCAGTATTATGTGATTTGGGCGGTGGTGTTCATGGTGTTCGTATTCAGCACAAATATCATGGATTCCCGATTCGGCAGAGCATTGACGGCAATTCATAAAAGCGAAGTTACGGCAAGCGTTTTGGGCGTCAATGTATATCAGCATAAATTACGGGTGTTTGTGTTAAGCGGCATATATGCGGGCATTGCCGGATGTCTCTATGCACACTGTTCGCCGCTTTTTTATCTGAATCCGGATGATGTCTGCCATTTTATGTTGTCGGTCAAGCTGCTGACAATGGTGGTGATCGGCGGAATGGGCAGTTTATGGGGAGCGCTGTTCGGAGCTTTGGGATTGTCTGTTCTTCCTGAAATATTGCGAATGGCGGGCAGTCTGCTTCACGGACTGAATACAAGCGATATTGAAATGGCGATGTACGGACTTATTTTAGTTACAGTGATGATTTTCCAAACCGTCAAGTCGCATAACAGATAAGGAATAAAAAAACAGTGCTTGCCGTCCGCAACCTGCATAAAGACTTCGGAAGAATGACCGTAGTCAATGATCTTTCATTTGAGGTGAATTTGAATGAAATTTTTGCTATCATCGGACCTAACGGTGCTGGAAAAACAACGACGTTCAACTTATTAAGCGGGCTTATCCCAGCAGATGCCGGAGAAATAAGGTTTGATGGCGAGTCTGTTTCCGGGCTGGCGACTCATGTCATTGCCGAAAAAGGCATGGTAAGAACGTTTCAGACCGTCAGTCTTTTTGATTCGATGACCGTGCTGGATAATGTGAAAGTGGGATGTCATCCCCGATATTTTTGCGGCATATTGTCGGCAGCATTCAGAACCCGCCGTTTTCTTGAAGAAGAACGGGATATTACCTGTCAGGCATATCATGCCCTTGATATGATCGGTTTGAAAGAAAAAGCGTCCGATATTGCCGGAAGTTTGTCTTTCGGACAGCAGCGTCTGACAGATATTGCGAGGGTTTTGGCAGGCAGTCCGAAGCTGATATTGCTTGATGAACCGGCTGCCGGACTTAACGCTCAGGAGACATGGGAACTTGCTTCACTGATTTTATCCTTGAAACAGAACGGACTTACGATTATGCTGATCGAGCATGACATGTCTTTGGTGATGGATATTGCCGATAAAATTCTTGTGCTGGATCATGGCACGAAAATTGCTGAAGATATACCTTCGGAGATTCAGAAAAATGAGAAGGTGATTATGGCGTATCTGGGGGATAGTTAGACAGAATTGCATAAGGAGATAATGATGAACACATTGAAGCAGGAAATCATTGCAACTATTTCAAATTTGCCGGATACCGCAGATATGAATGAGATTGCAGAGGTTCTAATCAGAATCAGACAGAAAAAAGAAACAGAGTTGCAGATAAACGCTGTTTCGTGTTTGGATATGATGCAAGATTATATCGGCTGCATACAAGGAGATGAGGATATTTCTATAAATAAAGCATATATGGAAAAATACGGGCTATGATAAGGCAGGTTATACTTGATACCGGACCTTTGGTGGCAGCAATTAATCGCCATGATGTATATCATCAATGGGTGGTTTCTCAATTGTCAAATATCTGTCCGCCGCTTATGACCTGTGAAGCCGTCATTTCCGAAGCATGTTTTTTATTACGCGGCTATACCGATGCGATCAAAGCCGTATTTGAATGGATAAATAAGGGGACTTTATTATTGCCATTTCAACTGAATAATGACTCAGAGACTGTACAAAATCTGATGATGAAATATGCGGATCTGCCTATGTCATTCGCTGATGCCTGTTTGGTGCGAATGAGTGAATATTCCACAAACAGTATGGTTCTGACGACAGATAGCGATTTTCTGATTTACCGCAAGCATGGCAGGGAGATTATCCGAACAATTATGCCGTTGATGTAAAGAAACCGGAAAAATTCGCAAAAGCAGGAGTTATCTATGAGCCGGATCATAGCAGATTACACAAAATATATTGCAAAAAGCGATCAGCATGGCGGGGGATCGGAGAAACAGCCGAAAAAGCGGAGAAAAGAAGTTGTTTATCCTGAGAGCGATGGGAAACCTATGGCTGATAATACAAA
>DYRC01000009.1:21033-27604 GCA_020718925.1 Desulfonema limicola | reverse complement strand
TTCTGACGCCTACTGAGATACAGAAAAAAGCTGAAGAGGAAAAGCAGCAGGCTGATCAGACTCATAATGATCTTATTTCGGAGCGTCAGAGAGCAGATCGCCTTGCTGCAAAACTCAGAGAAATGGGGATTTCTCCTGAAGCAATATAAATTTACTGTAAATAATAAATATCCGATTTATAAGGGGGATGACTTTTGAACATATCTATTCACGATGCGGCTGCGCTGCTGATTCAGCTTGAACCTGACGATGCGGTTGAACTGACGCGCTATCATGAGATGCTCAAGGCTCTTTCCGGTGATGTGTCATACCCTGAATCCAGCCGCAATAAAATTGCCGAGGCTATGCGGAATATCGCTGAAATCATCGCCGGGAAATCACTTTCCCCGGATAAGAGCATGGAGGAAGCGGGAAAACAGATACAGGAGGCAATATACCTCATGGAACAGGATCAGACAGATGAGGCTGCGCGGGATGGCGAAGACATGGATACGAGCGAGTCGGAAGGTTATATATCCGAAGACATGGACCCTGAGCTTCTGGCAGCTTTTATTACCGAAAGCGGAGAGTTGATTATAAAGGCTGAGGAAGCCCTGCTTTCTCTTGAAAATAATCCGGATGATACAGAGGCGGTGGGGGTTGTTTTCCGGGCAATTCATACGATTAAAGGCACTTCCGCGTTTTTCAATCTCGCGCTGCTGACCGAATTATCGCATCGCGCGGAATCTTTTTTAAGCCGCATTCGGGATAAAGAAATCCGTTATTCAGGCGGGTATGCTGATTTGGCGCTCCGCTCTGTGGATATGATTAAAGATATTCTGAACATGGTCAAAGATATTTTGGAAAACAAGCCATTTGTCAAGCCCGATGGGTATGACAGCCTGATGATAACGCTGAAAAATCCGGAGTCAGAGGGAATTTCGGATAAATCTGCTGTTCATCAGCCGGCGCCGGTTTCTCAGGAAGAAAATATATCTTTGCTTCCGATTCAGGAAGAAGAAATATCCGCAGATAAAACTGAAGAAAGTGACGCTCAATCTTTGTCGCCTAAAGAACCGTCAAAACAGTCTGCGGAATCGTCGGTGCGCGTTCCGATTGAGCGCTTGGATCGCTTTATTGATATGGTGGGAGAGTTGGTGGTAGCGCATTCGATGGTGGTTCAGGATGAAGTGCTTTCAAGCGGTGTGCATTACGATCTGGTGAAAAAAGTAGCGCATACCAGCAAAATCGTCCGGGAACTCCAATCCATGAGCATGTCTATGCGGATGATTCCGCTTAAAGCCACATTTCGCAAGATGGCTCGGCTGGTACGCGATTTGGCTCGGAAGACCGGCAAAAATATCAGCTTTGTTACCGATGGCGAAGATACGGAAATTGATCGGAATATGGTGGATTTTATCAATGATCCCCTGATTCACATGGTCAGAAACGCCATAGATCACGGCATTGAAGCACCTGATGAACGGGGAAAAACAGACAAGCCGCCGGTCGGTACGATTCAATTGTCTGCGTATCACTCTGCGAGCAATGTGGTCGTGGAAATAAGAGATGATGGAAAAGGCTTTGATCGGGACATTATCCTTAATAAAGCCATTGAAAGAGGACTGTTCAACGACGATCCTGAAATTCTTGCGGCAATCAGCGACAGAGAGGTGTATAACCTGATTTTTGAGCCGGGCTTTTCCACTGCAAAAATTGTTTCTGATATTTCCGGCAGAGGCGTCGGCATGGATGTGGTCAGAAAAAATGTGGAGGCACTTAGGGGTCAGATAGAAATTCAGTCTCAATACGGTCATGGCAGCATCTTCAAAATGAATCTGCCGCTTACGCTTGCAATTATTGACGGTATGGTGGTCAGAGTGGGGCGTCAGACGTATGTAGCGCCGACGCTTTCGATTGTGCGCTCGGTTCAGCCCAAGCCTGAAGATATTACAACGGTCTTAAAACGCGGGGAAATGCTTCTGCTTCAGGGAAATCTTATCCCGTTGTTCCGGCTGGCGTCCCTGTTTGAAATCAGCGGCGCGGAAGAAGAACTGACCAAAAGCATCGTTATGGTGGTCGAAGATGACGGCAAGCAGGTGGGGCTGATTATTGATGAACTGATTGGCAGCCAGCAGATTGTGATCAAAACGCTCGGAGAGATTTTCAGAAATATTCCCGGTATTTCCGGGAGTGCTATCATGCCCAATGGCAGAGTCGGATTGATTCTGGATGTCGGGGGATTGGTCAGACTTGCCAACGGAGCAGTCATAAAGAAATGAATCTGATGTCGCTGGAATTAACGGAAAACCAGTTTCAGACCGTGAGTCGTCTGGTCTATGATTTGTGCGGAATCAATCTTAAAGACGGCAAGCAGGCATTGGTGAAAGCCCGCCTGATGAAGCGTCTCCGCGCCCTGAACATGGAAAGCTTTTCAGAATATCTTCAATATATCGAAAGCAAGTCCGGGGCTGGGGAAATCATCTCTATGATTGATGTGATTACAACGAATAAGACCAGCTTTTTTCGGGAATCCGAACATTTTCAGTTTTTTTCAGAAGCAGTTTTACCTGAGATTAAAAAACAGCATAAAATGCGCTTCTGGATTGCCGCGTGTTCATCCGGCGAAGAAGCGTTCACTCTGGCGCTTGTATTGAGAGAAGCCTTATCAGATGCTGATCTGCGCGATGTCAAAATTTTAGCGACAGATATTTCTTTAAGAATGCTGGAAAAAGCCCGGAAAGCGGTTTATAATAAAGAGATGATTCGGGATATGTCTCTGTCTATGGTACAGAAATATTTTGTCAGACTTGGCAATGAAGATTCTTCCGACTATCAGTTGAAAAATACTGTCAGAGACATGGTGAAAATTGCCCGGCTGAATCTGATGGATACATGGCCCATGAAAGGTCTGTTTCAGGTGATTTTCTGCCGGAATGTGATGATTTATTTTGACAGAAACACCCAGCAGAATCTGGTCAATCGTTTTTGGGATTTTCTTGAGCCGGGCGGCTATCTTTTTGTGGGACATTCCGAGGGATTGTCAGCCATATCACACCGGTTCCGCTATGTGCGCCCGGCAGTATATCGGAAATAGAATTTACTTAATCTTGCGTTACGGATTTGCGACAATGAAATATGTTGTATTAGTCGGAGATATGAAGGTCGGAAAAAAGGGAGACATTCTGGTTACCCATGCGCTGGGCAGTTGTCTGGGGCTGATGATCTATGATCCGCAGGTCAGGGTCGGCGGGATGCTCCATGCCATGCTGCCGTTGTCAAAAATCAACCCTCAGAAAGCTGAGGCAAATCCGTATATGTTCGTGGATACCGGAGTCCCGAAATTATTCAAAAGCGTCTATGATCTGGGCGCTCAGAAATCCCGGCTGATCGTCAAAGCTGCGGGCTGCGGGCAGCCATTGGGAAATAATGAAATGTTCAAAATCGGGGAGCGGAATCATATTGTATTGAAAAAACTGCTTTGGAAAAACAATATTTTATTGGAATCCGAAGATATTGGCGGCACATCCAGCCGGACAGTAACTTTCGATCTTGACACGGGGCAGATTGTTATCAGCAGCGGCAGTCAGAAATGGGAATTATAATAGGAGGATATGATGAAGCAACATCCCCGGAAGATGAAAATGGGAACGATTTCAGTGATGATGATCGGGTTTTCGATTATCGTTTCATCCATCTTCAGTATTTTGGATTATGCCAATGAACGCGCAAGCCTGCAAAAAGATTTTGAAGAAATCAGCATTCCGGTTCCCAAACGTTTGGCAAACGGCTTGGAAAAACCGCTGTGGTTTTTGGATGAAGCGCAGACGCTTAAACTTATCGAACTGGAAATGATGGAAAAACGGATTTATGCGGTTATGATAAAAGAAGCTGATGGCAAAACCGTATTCTGTGCGAGAAAACGGGATGACAATTGGAAAATTGTCAAATTTGACGGAAATATGACAAAAGAACACAAAAGCCTGAGTGAAACTATTTTGTACGAGGGCAAACCCATCGGAAATGTCGAGGTTTTCTTCAGCAGACGCTTTATGGACGAATCTCTGGCAAGATTGAAATTTTTCAATTTTATCAAGGTTATTGCTATGGGCATAAGCCTTGCTGCCGCGCTGTTGTTCATTGTCAGCTTTTTTATGGTCAGACCGATTTCTATCGTGGTGGTCGGTTTGGAAAAAGTTGCAGACGAAGTGGAATCTGCATCTCAGAAGCTTTTATCTTCAGGCAAAACCCTTTCCTACGGTGCGTCCATGCAGGCTGCATCTGTTGAAGAGACCTCCGCGTCTTTGGAAGAAATGACCTCCATGACGCAGCAGAACGCCCATAATATTACGCACGCCAACACGCTGATGATCGGGACATCCCGTGTGATGAGCGACACGGTAAATTCGATGAATCGTCTGACAGCATCTATGGACGACATTTCAAAGACCGGACAAGAAACCCGAAAAGTGATTAAAACCATTGAAGAAATTGCTTTTCAGACCAACCTGCTGGCACTGAATGCGGCAGTGGAAGCTGCGAGAGCCGGAGAAGTCGGCGCGGGATTTGCAGTTGTTGCTGACGAAGTACGGAGTTTGGCAATGCGTTCGGGGCAGGCAGCAAAAAATACCGCCTCTCTTATCGAAGCTTCTGTAAAAGGTATCAGAACCGGGTATGAATTGGCTGTCAGTGCCAATGACGGGTTGAAAAAATTGTCCGATGGCGCACAGAAAGTCGGAGAACTGCTGCAGGAAGTGGCTGCCGCATCTCAGGATCAGGCGCAGGGAATCCATCAGGTCAGCAAGGCAATGATTCAGATTGATAAGGTTACTCAGGAAAATATGGCAAACGCGTCCGACACCGCTTTGGCTGTTGAAGAACTCGGCAATCAAAGCAGCAGAATGAAGGAATATATGCGGGAATTAACCGCGCTGATCGGTAATAAAAAAAGCGATAAAAGCTGAAAAAGAGGGAAAAACGATGTTAAACGTCCTTGTGATAGATGACAGCAGTGTAATGCGGGCAATGATCCGAAAATCTCTTAAATTAAGCGGCATTGAAACAGGAGAAATATATGAGGCAGCCAACGGACAACAAGGCATTGACATTCTTGATAATCACTCTACAGACTTAATCATTACGGACATCAATATGCCCGTGATGAACGGGGAAGTTATGATAGAGCTGATCCGAAATGATCCGAAAACAAAAGATATTCCTATTCTGGTTGTCTCCAGCGAGGGAAGCAAGCTCAGGGTGGAACGTCTGAAAGACAAAGGCGTGGCGTTTATTCACAAACCTTTTTATCCTGAAACCATTCGGGATACGATTAAAAGCATCATTCAAAAGGAAGACAGCGATGAGCGAGCAGATTAAAGAGATACTCAGACGGGTGGCTGAAGACGTCATGGAAAAACTTGCTTTCCTGCTATCCTTCGGTTCTGAAGAGTCCTCTCAAAGCGATACATTTGCGGCAGCAAGCATTTCTTTTTCAGGTTCTGTAAGAGGAACGCTCATTATGATGATTTCAGAGCAGATTCTTCCCCAATTGGCGGGGAATATGCTGGGACTTGACGATGACGAAGAAAGTACAAATGAACAGCAGCAGGACGCTGCGAAAGAGCTGATTAATGTTATCTGCGGCAATCTGCTGCCTGCCATTTCAGGAAAACAGCATGTTTTTCATATTGAACCGCCTCATCTGGTTTCTGAGGAATTACAAGCATACATTGACGCACTTCTGCTGAAAAACAGCAATGCGTCTCTGATTTCCGTAAAATTACCGCTTGAAGATGGGGAATGCGATTTGTTCCTTGTGCATTATTGAGGCAGACATGATCTCATATCGCATTCAGCCCATGATTGGGCATCAGGCAAAACCGTACATTCCTAAATTAGCAGAACTGCGGTTAACGGTTTTCAATACCGCTCCCGAAGCCGGAGAAACATATCTGAACGCTTACACGGATTCACCTGACAGCATTCTTGTGATAGTATTCTGTGAAAATGACATTATCGGATATTCTGTCGGATTTCCTTTGGAACATGCAACAGATAATCTCAGTGTGCTGTTTTCGGAACACGGCTATGATCCGGCGTGTGTTTTTTATTTTTTGGAATCGGCTCTCTTAACCAAATTCAGAAGACAGGGCATCGGAATCCGCCTGCTTGAGGAGATGGAACGCCATGTCAGAAATATGGGGCGATTCGATTATACGGCGTTTTGTGATGCACAACGCCCTGAAAAAACTCGCTTTTGGCAAAAGCGCGGCTATATCGGAAAACCGGATATGCTCAGAGAACAATTCGGGAATGCGGATGAGTCAGCATCGCCTGAGCCGATGGTAATTTGGATGAAATCTTTGGCATGGTCAGACGTAAGATGATGAAACAGGAAAGGCATTCCGCCATGAACAGAATGCCTTGGAAATCTTAGGAAACCTGACGGATCAGATTTTGGTAACATTTTTTGCAGCAGGTCCGCGGTTACCGTCCTCCACGTCAAAAGTTACTCTGTCGCCTTCAGCAAGTGTCTTGAAACCTTGCATGTTAATGGCGGAATGGTGGACAAATACGTCTCCCCCGTTTTCCT
>DYRC01000009.1:2589-20933 GCA_020718925.1 Desulfonema limicola | reverse complement strand
AAACCTTGCATGTTAATGGCGGAATGGTGGACAAATACGTCTCCCCCGTTTTCCTGTGCGATAAATCCGAACCCTTTTTTGTCATTAAACCATTTTACGGTTCCCTTTGCCATAATGCACCCTCCTAAAAACAGACAAACATGAAAATTAAAATTCTAAAAATTTTTCATAATATATTTTTTAAAAAAAGAAAAGAAAATTTTCAGCTTTTACATTCTTCCGCCGCTCCATCTGAGTTTGGTTTTCAATACGTCATAATATCTGCGTCCCGGCATGACAATCATTTTGAGCGGATGCAGGCTCTTTCGGACAAAAATCGTATCATTTTCGGTAATATGAAACCCTGTCTGTCCGTCAAACGTCAGCATGATATGGGAAGATTTTTCAGCAAGCCGGAGCGCAATAGATGCCGAATCAGGAACAATCAGGGGGCGATTGGTCAGCGTGAACGGGCATATCGGCGTCATAATAATACCGGCAACCGCCGGGTGCAGAATAGGTCCTCCGGCAGCCAGCGAATATGCGGTTGAGCCGGTCGGCGTGGCAATAATCAGCCCATCTGCCCGATAAGTCGTCAGATATTCATCATCAATATAGCTGTCTATCCGGGCAAGCCGCGCCAGAGCGCCTTTGTTGATTACCACGTCATTTAACACGGTCTCGCAGATAATATCCTGTTTATCCCGAATGATGTTGACCAAAAGGCGCATCCGGTCAAATGTTTCAAATCGCTCATTCAACACAGATTCAGCAGCCCGGAACAGTTCTTCTTCGGTGGTTTCGGCAAGAAATCCGACTTCGCCGAATTTGACGCCCAGCACCGGAATATCCCGATCTCCGATCCATCGCGCCGCGCTTAGAAATGTCCCATCTCCGCCCAATACAAATACGCAGAATAAATCTGCCGGCACTAACGGAATCTGTCGGTTAATCTGTAAATTTTCTTTTCTGACGACCGCGACAGACTCGGATTCCAGCCATATTTGAAATTCATCGGCTTTTTTCCGGGCATCATCCGCTACTTTTACAACCAGCCCTACTTTCTTCAAAATATGGATAACTCCTGTAAAGGGTTAATACCAAACTCACCTAACCCCCCGGCCCCCTTCCCTGAAAGGGAAGGGGGAGACATCATCAGGACTCCCCCTCTCCTTTCAGGGGAGGGGCTGGGGGAGGGGTGCTGTTCATTTGTTTTCTGTGAGCAAGCCAATGTCTGATTTCCGCTATCAGCATGTCATAAAACTTTTCAGAACCGCCCAGCCCTTCTCTGCCGAAAAAGTAATTGATTTCCAAAAATAACGGCTGATTATCCTGAGAAACCAAAAAATCAAACCCTGCCAGATTGATGTTTGTCCGGCTGCAAAATTCTTTCAACATAGTTATAGCTGCCTGCTGAATATCCGGATCAGAAATTCGGTCAATCACTGCGCCTTTGGACAAATTGGCATGAAAATTTTCAGGGTTTTCCAGCACCCGCCAATAGGAGACGAACCGCTCTCCGATGACTGCCACGCGCAGACTCCGATGTTGACAGGGAATATATTCCTGAATTAAAAACCCTTTTTGTCCTGTTTTTTCAAAAAGTTCAGCCTTTTTTAAGATTTCCTGAAACTCATCATCAGAGCGGATCAGAAACACGGTATCGCCCTCGCCGCCCCAGTCGAATTTGAAGACAAGAGGAAAAACCCCACCCCATGCCCCTCCCCGGAACGGAGAGGGGAGACCCCACCCCCTGCCCCTCCCCGAAACGGAGAGGGGAAACTCCCCCTTCCCTGTCAGGGAAGGGGGCAGGGGGGTTAGGTCAGAATAGCACCGTGTTTTGGGATGAGCTGCGCCCATTTCCTCAAAAAGCCGAATCTGCCCGATTTTGCCCGGATATTCAAATCGCGCATCATAATCAGGAAAAACATGAGGACAATGCTGCTTTGCCATCTCATACAAGGATTGTCTGCACACTTGCGGCAATATTATCGCTTGGGCAGCCCGGATAGCCGTTAATTCGGATGCTCCGGGGTCGCGTCCCGCGCATAAAAGATTCATATCTGCTTCAAACATGGGGTGAAAGGAGAGAATCATGCAGTTGCCCTTTGTTCATCAGAATCATCGCATCCCCAAGCCGCTTTGCCTGAAGATGGTCATGTGTGGTCATAATAATGACAGTTTTCTGCTCTTTTTTCAATTCAAGAATAATATTTTCAATGATTCTGGTATTATCATCGTCAATAAACGCGGTCGGCTCATCTAAGAAAAGAACATCAGGTTCAATCGCAATTGCCCGCGCAATACCAAGCCTCTGCGTTTCTCCGCTGGAAAGTGTGAGGGCATTCTGTCTGATTTTATGACGCAATCCGACAAAATTCAGCACCTCGCTGACCCTCTGCGCCTGTGCCTGTCCGCTGATTCCTCTGACCTTGAGTCCATACGCGGCATTGTGATAAACGCTTGAATTGAACATGCCGATTTTGGGAAGAACCAGCGTTATTTTCCGTCTGAGTTCTATATCATGGGCTTGGGCAATACCGTTTGAAAAATATGCCACGTTTCCCGCATCCGGCATTTCCAAAAGAGCGGCGATGCGTAAAAACGTGGATTTGCCGCTCCCATTTTTTCCCATCAGGACATAAACACCGCTTTGCTCAAACGAATAAGAGCAGCCTTGCAGCACAGCCGATCCTCCGTAGAATTTGCAAATATCTGACACAGTTAATTTAAGCTGCATATATGGGCAGGTTGTTTTCCTTTCAGCGATTTTTCAGAAACCACACGACAAACGGAAGCACAAGACAGAAGAAAAGCACCAAAATTCCCGGCAGTGTCAGATACGGTTTATACCAAGGTTCGCCTTTTAATTTTGCTTTTCTGACCTCATCCAGATAAGAGCTTCCGACCACCATGCCTGCTGCCAGAACGGCAATGATTTTTAACATCCCCACAAATGTTGCTAACGCCATTTATCTTTTCCTTTCAATAATATATCTTGCAATATCTCTGAGCGGTTCAGCCCGGACATCAAAGATATTCAGCGATTCAATCGCTTTTTCAATCAATGTTTTTGCAAATGCTTTGGATTTATCCAAGCCCATCAATGCCGGATAGGTGCTTTTTTTCCGGCTTTCATCTGTGCCGACTGCCTTGCCCAAAATTGCCGGATCGCCTTCCACATTCAGAATATCATCCGCCACCTGAAATGCAAGCCCGATGTGTCCGGCATAATTTCGCAGTGATTCTATCTGTTTACTATCTGCCCCGGCAAACATCGCGCCGGAAATCACCGATGCCTCAATTAACGCGCCGGTTTTACAGCGATGAAGCTGCTCCAATTCTTCAAGGCTTAACAGTTTGCCTTCAGCCGCAATATCGCGCATCTGTCCTTCGATCATGCCTTTGTATCCGGCAGCATCGGCAATAATAGCGATGATCTGCCCGCTGTGATGCTTTGCCAACACTTCAAACGCCAATGTCAGCAGCGCGTCTCCGGCTAAAATTGCCGTAGCTTCATTGAATGCAACATGACAGGTGGGTTTTCCCCGGCGCAGATCATCGTTGTCCATTGCCGGAAGATCGTCGTGAATCAGGGAATAGGTGTGAATCATTTCAATCGCGCAGGCAATGGGCATGACGTCTGCTTCGCTGCCCCCGACGGTTTCAGCGGCGGCAATGCACAACACCGGACGAATCCGTTTTCCGCCCGCCATCAGCGAATAGCGCATCGCTTCTGCAATACGGGTGTTTTCCCTGATAAAATTCTGCAAGCCCGCATTGATTCGGCTGTTTTTGTCGTTAAGATAGGCTTTCAAATCCGGCATCTCTTTTTTCCCTTTACAATTTTACTCGACAAAATCGGTAAATCAATATAAAAACAATTCCACGATAAATCAATCCCTGATAACAGGAAAGAACAAAAAATCAGACAGGACGAAAAGACGATGGAGGATATTGATCTATATTCCAAAGCGCAGTTGCTGGTGGCTGCTATACGGATTCTTGAATATCGGAAAAATGACGCGCCTTCTGTCGAGGCGTTATGCGAAATGCTTAATCTTTCTTCAGAGCAGGGTCATCTCTTGTGTAATAAGTTCCATGACATGGAGATTATTGAGGTGGTCAAATGTCCTTTCGGTGCAAGGCTGTTTATCCGCAATCACCTGAAGATAGAAGAAATTTCGAGAGATAAAGACACCAGCATCCAGGAGGAGATTGAAAAATTTCAAAGCTCCCGGAAAGATTTCAAGCAGAAAATCGAATCGTTTCAGGCGGAGAAAGCAGAACGACAGAAGACGATGTTTGCCGAAATCGAAAAAAAGCTCAAAAGAAATGTTGAGCCGGTATAAGTATTCGGCATGATCCGAATTTTTCAAAGGATATCCGATTGGCGGTTTGTTCGGCTGATCGGATATTCTCATTTAAAACAAAGGATTTTTTCTGATGAGGAAGGGGTACAAAAACACGGAGTATCAAAGTTTATGGCTTGATAAATTTGAATTCGTCCCTTTTTTCAATACATTCTTCACAAAGCAGAATAGCCGTCCGAATCAGTGCCAGATGGGAATATCCCTGTGGAAAATTGCCAAGCAGCCGCTTGTTTGCAAACGAAAGCCCCTCGCTGAAAAGTCCCAGATGATTGCTGTAAGTCAGCAGCTTTTCAAACATCTGCCGAGCTTCTTCTTTTTTGCCGATTTTGTAAAGACTGTCAATCATCCAGAACGTGCATATCGTGAACGAAGTTTCAGGCTTGCCGAAATCGTCTTCATTGATATATCGGTACATCAGATCATCATGGCAAAGAGCTTCTTTGGTCTTTCTGACGGTGCTGACATATTTTTCATCCGAAGCATCAATGAATCCGAAATGCTCCATCATCAGATTAGCGGCATCCGGATAGGACGCCCCGTAATATTGCGTAAACGCCTGAACATCTTCGTTCCATCCTTTTTTCATCATATCTTTCCGAATCCTGTCCCGCAATCTGCTCCAATCTCTGATATAAGTCGTTTTATCAAGCATTTCTGCAATTCTGACGCTTCTGTCCACAGCAGTC
Source organism: Desulfonema limicola (assembly GCA_020718925.1). Classification (GTDB taxonomy): domain Bacteria; phylum Desulfobacterota; class Desulfobacteria; order Desulfobacterales; family DYRC01; genus DYRC01. The sequence goes on along the minus strand of DYRC01000009.1, from coordinate 15,895 downwards.
CAGCACAGCAATTTTGAAAAAACAAAATGTTCGGGTTTGGTTCGCAGCTCCCAAATTCCTCTGTCCGGTTTTTTCCAATTATTTCTGACATGATGAACAATCTTTCGGATAATTGTCCATAATTCCTCGCTGTTTTCCAAAGTTGACGGAAACAGCCTGAAACTCTGCCAGATGACATCCGCCAAAATTCCGTAAATATCATTTTGTTTCTGCATATAAGCGGCATTACCGATTCTGACAGGTTTTGAACCGAAATAGCCATCCAAATGGTCAAGAAAGCTTTCCCTGAGTTTTTTCTCTCCGCGAATGCCGTACATGATCTGGATTTTATCGTCTTTTTCAGGAATGACATCCACGATGAAATTCAGAAAACGTTGCGCGCTTTTGTAAATCCCAAGCATTTCAAAGGATTGAATAATCATGGATGCATCGCGTATCCAGCAAAACCGGTAATCCCAGTTGCGGACACTCCCGATAGTTTCAGGCAGCGAAGTGGTCAGCGCGGCAAGTATCGCACCGGTTTTCTGATACGTCAGAAGTTTTAACACCAATGCGCTGCGAATAATCTGATCATTATATGGAGAAGAAAAAGATTTCAGACGATTCACCCAGTTGAGCCAATAGACTTTGGTGCGCTGATATTCCAGATATGCCCGCTGCAAATCAATGGGAATAAGTTTCTGATTATAGCTGATAAGAAAAAAATAATCCTTTATAATTCCGATCTCATCACCGTTAAGCACTTCTTCAAGCTTCAGATCGGAATACAGATAGAGGGATTCGTAATCACTTCCGTTGGTAACACTTTTGGCAACTCCTTTGTAAATCGTTGTTTTGGTAGGATGTATTGCATAATTCAATCTCGGATCGTATCTGAACCGGACTTTCGGTTTTCCTGAGATGAATCGGATATAGCGATAAATTTCAGGTGCATGATAATATCCCGTTCCTTCATCTACCCGATAGCGCGGCATAAAATCTATCACATCGAACGCGTCATAATCTTTACGGAAATGAGTAAAAAGAATGTTGGTGCGTTCAAGATATTTCTGGCTAATCTGATAATCTTCATCTGTTCCGATAGCAAATTCACCGCCTTTGCGCCGATCAAGAAGTTTGGCAAACATCGAAGGAGAATCGAAATCAGGCAGACAGCACCATTCGATGCTGCCTTTTTCTGAAATAAGAGCGGCACTGCGGCAGTTTCCGATAACGCCATAATTGAGGTTTTCCATTTTCAATAAATTATTCCGCCAATTTTTCAAGAATTTTCAATGCCGCCTTCTGATTCATAATGTTGAATCTGGCTTTGGTAGCGCCTGTACCGATGCGGATCGAATACGCATGTTCAGGCAGAGCGGCAAACAGGTTTTCATCGGTGGTATCATCGCCCATTGCCAGAATGAAATCCCATGATTTCTTGTTCAACAGCCGCTTTGCCGCATTGCCTTTGTCCAATTCCGATACCATAACCTCGACGATTTTATTTCCGCGCATCAGATGTAAATTGTTCTTCGTACAAACGGAAACCAGCAGATTGATCAGTTGATGTTCTCTCAGATCAGCTAACCAGTCGTCGCATTTTTTATAATGCCAGACAATAGCGGAATTTTTTTCCTCAATACAGGAGCCGGGCGTTTTGTCGGTAATTTTCTGCATAATCGGATAAATCTCTTTTTTCCAATCATCCGACTGCGAAAATGCCTTGACCCAGAATTTGTTTTCTTTGTAAAATGAGCCGTGTTCCGCAATCAGTTCGATATCCGAAGAACCGAAATATTTGTCCATAAAGGTATAATCGCGTCCGCTGATGATCGAGAGGGTAACGCCGCTTTTGGCGGTCAGCTTTTTAAGCAATCCCATCAGTTTTTTGTCCGGTATGGCTTTTGCCGGGTCTTTGATCAGCGGTACCAGCGTACCGTCATAGTCCAGCAGTAGCAATTTGGATTCGGCATTATCGAAACCTGCTTTCAATTCGGAAAGATTTTCGTTATTGAAGATTTTCTTCTGAATTTCGCTTCTGATCGTGTGAACTTCCTGCAACTGACCGATAAAACCGGACGCCCATGTGTCAACATTATCCCTTCGGATTATCGCCTGCATTTTTTCCAAACGCTGCTTCTGTTCCTCTTCGGGCATGATCAGAGCAGTGTGCATAGCGTCTGTGATTTCTTCGATGCTGTTCGGGTTGATGATGATCGCATCGGTCAGTTCGATTGCCGCGCCTGCCATTTCGCTGAGTATCAGAACACCGGGTTTATCATTTTTAGCAGCCGCATATTCTTTGGCAACCAGATTCATACCGTCTCTGAGCGGCGTAACCAGAGCGATATCGGAAAGATGATACAGCGCGCTCAACGGTTCAAACGGAAGACCCCGATACAGATAAAATATCGGAACCCAGTTCATATCCGAGTATTTCCCGTTGATATAGCCGATTTTCTCATCAATTCTGTTTTTCAACTCTTTGTATTGAGCTACGGTGTCACGCGAAGGCACCACGATTGCCAGAAGCGAAACTTTACCTTTGTATTCAGGATGTTGATCCAAAAGCATGTCAAACGCAGAAAGTCTGTGCAGAATTCCTTTGGTGTAATCAAGCCTGTCCACCGAAAGGATAATCTTCTGATTTCCATAAAACGTCTGATATTCATCAATATATTTCATAACCTCAGGCGTTCGGAACGCATTGTGATACTTGTCGAACGCGATTCCCATCGGAAACGTATCGGTGTAAACGACCCGGTTATCATAAGAAATCTCATTCTGCTTGGTATCAACGCCCATAATCCTGTATGCTGAATTAAGAAAATGCCGCATGTAATCAAAGGTATGAAATCCGATCAGATCAGCGCCCAGGAGCCCGTGTAAAATCTCTTTGCGGCTTGTCAGATTGCGGAATAACTCGTAAGCAGGAAACGGAATATGAAGAAAAAATCCGATCTTGCTTTCAGGCAGATGTTCGCGCAGCAATCCGGGCAGCAGCATCAACTGATAATCATGCACCCAGATAATGTCATCGGGTTTGGCAATTTCCAGCGCTTTCTTCAGAAACAGGGTGTTTGCTTCCTGATATGCCTGCCAATACATCTGGTTATGACGGACATAGACGAAAAAGTAGTGAAACAGGGGCCAGATCGTGTCATTGCAGTAGCCTTCATAATATAGCTCAATCAACTCTTTGCTCAGATACACCGGATAGATATTGTCTTTTTCCAGAAAAGCGTTGATCCTGTTTTCATCGCTTTTGTTTTCAGGATAGATGCCGGGCCAGCCGATCCAATGTCTTTCATAGTTGTTTGTGAGAGAATCCAATCCTGTTGCCAGACCGCCTTCGGATTTTTTCGCTAAAATTTCACCGTCTTTTAATTCGATTTTTACAGGAAGCCTGTTAGATATAATGATGAGTCTCTGCATGGTAAATTCCCTCCTGAATGTTTTATTTCGGATACGTTTATGAAAGCACCGCACAGGCTGCTCCGACAAGATTGGCGTCAAGATTTTGCGGACATTCCGATAGGGTTATCGCTATGTGCCTGCTTGTCAGTCTGTCGAGAGTCTGTCTGAAACGCTGACGATAACCGTCTGTCCGCCGAAACAGCCCGCCTTCTGCCAGAATACCGACATTTTCACACTTCTTACCATAAGCCTTTATCAGACCTGCCGCGGCTGCCGCAACCAAATCTGCGGAACGGTTGATGACTGCTGCTGCGGCTTTTCCGATATATCCGTGATGATTCCGTATATCAGCAATGACGCCGGAATGCAAGCCCTTGGGATCAAATCCGTTTTCAAGACAGGCATTACGACCGATGATATGACAGAACAGCTTCGGCAGATACGCGCCGCTGACCGCTTTTTCAAATCTCTGAGTTCCCGGATGATCCGAAAGATCGGAAATGTCAAGAAAATCATCTGCTTCGGTCAGATGCGGCGGCGTAAAATTTCCTGATTCAAGATTGACCGCCATCTTATCATCATCTTCCCATCCGACACGCTCATCAGGTTTCAGCTTGCGGAGATATTTTACCGGAAAAAAGCCTGCCATGTTCGTTCCCGTACCTACAACCAGACCGATATGATGGGTACATTCGGGAGCAAGCCATGCGCCGGTAAGCAGACTGGCAACCGTATCGTTCAGAACCGCAGCTTTCAGGACTTGTTTTTTTCTACGATTAAGAGCCGCACTAAGCTGATCGCCCACAGATATTCCGACCACATTGTCAATATTGATGCCTTTGGTCCATTTCAGCAATATCGCTTTGCCTTCGGGAGTGATTTCAGCCGGATAAGAAAAACAATACCCCAGATGAAAACTGTCTTTACCGCATACTTCGGCGATCATATCCGCCTGTTTGGCAAAAAAATCCTCTCCGCTGATTCTGCCCGGAGTTTCCGACTGTCTCATAATGCCTTCGGTATCTGAAATCGGAGATACGAGTATTTCGGCGAATCTTCCGTCAAGTCGGATAAAAGCCGCCCGAATATTGGTTCCGCCCAGATCCAGAACCGCAGCCTTACCTGAAATATCAACGGACGGACAGCGGAGATATGCCGGAATCGCTCTGATTTCTGTGTTTTGTTCTGCCAAGCCGTTCAGAATTTTTTCATACAAAGCATCACGAATATCGGAGAGTTGAGACAGCGTTAAGTTAAATCTGATGAGATCATAGTTCATTATTCAAACATCCCTATCGGATTGCCTCAAGATTGGATTTTCAGCCAAAATCTTATAAATCAATTTTATAGTTATAGCATCACAACTCCTTGAAAGTCAACGGATTTTCACGACGGATCGCACATACAGGGAGTTCAGCGATTTTTTTATTTACAAATTCAACAGTTTTGAAGTAATATAATATATTTATTTAATAAAGGAGTTACTGATTATCTATGGAACATGCACTGACAGACACCTGGGTAGGTCCCTTTTCGCTGACGATTTTTGTTATTGCGTATCTCTTTATTTTTGCCGAAGAATACCTGAAACTGCGGAAATCCAAACCCCTGATGATGGCTGCGGGGTTTATATGGATAGCTATCGCGGTGTATTACAACGCTCACGGAGATACTCATCGTGCAGGCGAGGCAGCCAAACATTATCTTCTTGAATATACAGAGATATTCTTATTTCTGCTGTCGGCAATGACGTATGTGAACGTATTGGAAGAGCGCGGCGTGTTTCATGCAATACGCGCATGGCTGGTGTCGCGGGGATTCGGCTTGCGGACAATTTACTGGCTGACCGGAATGTTCACCTTTCTTCTTTCTCCGATAGCCGATAACCTGACAACGGCTCTTATTATGGGGTCTGTTGTATTATCGGTAGGCAGAGACTATAAAAAAGCAGTAACGGTGGGCTGTATCAACGTGGTTGTGGCAGCAAACGCGGGCGGCGCTTTCAGTCCTTTCGGAGATGTAACAACGCTGATGGTCTGGCAGAAAGGATTGGTACACTTTTCCGAGTTCGGCAGACTTCTCATTCCGGCATTGGTAAACTGGCTGCTACCCGCATTTATCATGTCTTTTGCCGTACCGAAAATCAAGCTGCCGCCGCTCTCGGAAGATCACAAAATCAAGCGCGGCGGATGGATAGCGGTGGGACTGTTGCTATTCACCATTTTCGGATCGGTTGCCATCCACAGCTTTCTGTATCTTCCTTCTGTATTCGGAATGATGACAGGGCTGGGCATACTGAAGCTCTACGGATACTGGCTGAAAAGAAGCGAGGTATTTCAGCCCATAGAGGAAGGAGCGGAAGATATTCTGCTCTCAGATTACAGACCGCCCAAAGGATATGACATTTTCTATTTTTTATCACGCGCAGAATGGGACACCCTGATGTTTTTCTACGGGGTGGTGATGTGTATTGGCGGACTTGCCACCATCGGTTATATGGAGGGTATCCCCCGTTTTCTGTATCAGGAATACGGGGCAACCATCGCCAATGTCATTGTGGGAATTGTTTCGGCGCTGATTGATAATGTTCCGGTAATGCTGGCGGTACTCACGATGAAGCCGGACATGCCGCTGGATCAGTGGCTCTTGGTAACACTGACCGCAGGTGTCGGCGGTTCTTTGCTCTCCATCGGTTCGGCTGCCGGAGTCGCGCTCATGGGGTTGGCAAAAGAGCATTATACTTTTTTCGGTCATCTGAAATGGACATGGGCTGTGGCTATCGGTTATTTTGCCTCTGTTATGGTACATCTTTTGCTTTAGGGATGAAAAATGCAGGATAATTCAGGTATCACTAATCAGACTCCCCCAAAATCAATACTGAAACTCAGAAGAAGAGTTTTATCGCTGAAAGGGCTATGCGTCGGCATATTCTCAGGGCTGATTGCAGTGGCATTCCGATTAAGTCTTGAAGCAGCAGAAAAATTCAGAGAAACGCTGATTTCTTTTTCTCAGACGCACACATATTATCTGATAATACCGGCTCTGGTTTTTAGCGTGTGCATCGGATTGTCGCTGTTTATGCTCTTTAAAATTGCCCCTGAAGCTTCGGGCAGCGGAATCCCTCATCTTAAAGGCTGTCTGAAAGGGTTTTATCCGTTTCGTGCATGGCAGGTTATCGGGGTCAAGTTTATCGGAGGAGTTTTGGGAATCGGGAGCGGTCTTGCGCTTGGCAGAGAAGGTCCTACGATTCAGATGGGAGGAGCGGTCGGCAAAATTCTTGGCGACTATTTATCTTCACAGGAGATAGAAAGAAAAATGCTGATTTCAGCGGGCGCAGGCGCGGGGTTATCGGCAGCGTTCAATGCCCCGCTTGCCGGAGTATTTTTTGTTCTTGAAGAACTCGGAAATAATTTCAACGCTTTCGGATTGGTAACTGCTCTTGTGGCTTGTGTGGTGGCTGATGTTATTTGCCGACTGATAACGGGACAGGTTCCCGTATTTCATATCGCAGTTTCATATTACCCTGAAATCGGGATGTTTCCGATCTTTCTGATTTTAGGTGTTGTTTTGGGATTTTTAGGGCTTTTGTTCAATAAATCTCTGATCGCTTTTTTGGATTTTTTCCAAAAATTCAATCCGTCAAAGAAGATTTTTATAGGCATTCTGATCGGGATTTTTTGCGGAATCATCTGCTTTATAATTCCTGAAATATTGGGAACCGGAACTGATCTGATCAAAGATGTGCTGAATAAAAAAATCGGACTTTATCCGGTAATGATATTTTTGGCTATCAGATTTTTCTTCACGATGATCAGTTACAGCACCGGCGCGCCGGGTGGAATTTTTGCCCCGCTTCTGCTGATCGGCGCGTTGGGCGGATCTTTGTTCGGATATATGATGTTGATGATTTATCCTGCGATTTCATTCAATTTTTCCGTATGGGGTGTTTTGGGAATGGCAGGATGCTTTTCGGCAATTGTCCGCGCACCGATTACCGGAATCATATTGATTCTTGAAATGACAAACGAATACTATTTGTTATTGCCATTAATGATAGTTTCGATTATGTCTTACAGTATCCCTGAGTTTTTCAAAGAACCTCCGATTTATGAGGCTCTTTTAGACAGGGATTTGAAGCGTCAGGGACGCACAAGATAAAAAATCAATTGGGAGGTAAAGATATGTTGTCAAACGAGAATGAAAATATTCCTCAGTCTAAAGATGCGATTCGTGAAGCAATTCACGAAGGAGTCTGATTTAATGCAACAGATAACAAAACAACATGAGCTTGATATAAGTATCAGGAAATAGCAGAATTTTTCAAAAAAGTATTATAATTCCGATATACAGAGGCGAACATCTTTGAACCCCGGACGATTCAAAAAAACAGTGTCGTTTATGACGGAAAGCGACCGAAAGCGTCAGAAGCGCGAGGTGGTGGTGATCGGCATTATTATTGCCCTTGTCGCCCTGCTGACGTTTGCGGAAAATCGGATGATTCCCTTTGGCGCGGAATTTCCCATCTCCAACACGATCCTGATGTTCACGCTCATCAACATCAATCTTCTGCTTCTGCTTCTGCTTCTGTTTCTGGTATTCAGAAATCTGGTCAAGCTGCTCTACGACCGGAAACGCAAGGTCATGGGCGCAAAGCTTCGCACCCGGCTCGTGGTGGCGTTTATTTCGCTGACCCTGCTGCCGACCATTGTACTGTTTTTCTTTTCGATCAATTTTATCAGCGGAAGCATTGAGTTCTGGTTCAGTGTGCCGATTGAACAGGCACTTGATAATTCACTGAGTGTCGGCAGACAATTGTACTCGTATATGGAAGATCGGCACCACTTTTATTTGGAAAAAACAGCCTCTCAGATCAGAGCCAAAAAATTAACAGACCCTAATAAATCAAAAGAATTATCTTCTCATCTTCACACTGTCCGGCGGGAGTTCAATGTATATTCCATCGAAGTGTATTCTTCCGCAGGAAAACAGCTTGCCATTGCGGCAGCTTCGGAAAACAATATTCCGCCGCCGTTGATTCCGGATAATCTTCTGAAGAAAAAACGGGCAGATATTCATTCTTCATTTGAGAATACCAAATCCGGAGAACTTATCAGAACGGTCAGCGCGATTCCTTTCGGGGCGACGCCCATAGATGCCGAAGCGTTTATATCCGTATCTACGCTGATTCCTTCCGATCTTTCTGAAAAATTAGCATTTATTTCAAAGGGTTCTGAAGAATATCAGCAAATCAAGCTTCTCAAACAGCCCATTCGGATGTCGTATTATCTGACCATTTCCATTGTGGCGCTGCTGGTATTGTTCTGCGCGATATGGTTCGGATTTCATTTGGCAAAATCCATCAGCATCCCGATCAAGGAATTGGCGGAAGGAACGCTGCGCGTTGCCGAAGGCGATCTGAGTGTTTCAATTGATGTGGTGGCAGATGATGAAATCGGAAGCTTAGTGGAATCATTCAATAAAATGACCCATGATTTGCGAATCGGCAGAGAGCAGTTGGAAATGTCCGCCAAAATTCTGCGCGAACAGAATATCGAAATCGAAGAACGCCGCCGATATACGGAAACCGTGTTGAAAAATGTTTCTACGGGCGTGATCAGCACGGATTCAGACGGATTTATCACGACCGTCAACACCTCTGCTGAAAAAATGTTCAATATCCGGGCTGAGAATATTCTTCACAGAGATTACAAACGCTTGCTGAATCAGCAGTATTCCGAGCTTGCCGAAAGGGTGATGGAAAGCCTTGCCACATCCCGTGAACGCGCTGTGGAATTGTCTCTGCGCTTAACCATTGACGGCAGACCCAGAAGTTTTTTGGTAAATGTGAACGCGCTGACAGACGATAACAGAAACCATTTGGGAATTGTTCTTGCCTTCGATGATCTGACGGATCAGGAAAAGGCGCAGAGAATGGCGGCATGGCGCGAAGTTGCCCGGCGGATTGCCCATGAGGTTAAAAATCCGCTTACTCCCATCAGCTTATCCGCCCAGAGGCTTCAGCGAAAATATTCCGCCCGCATCAATGATCCGGTGTTTGATGAATGTACCCGCATGATTATCGGGCATGTTGAACTGATCCGCAATCTGGTCAATGAATTTTCAACCTTTGCCCGATTTCCGACAGCAAACCCGGAACAATGCGATCTTCTGCCGATTATCTCAGATACCGTTGCATTTTTTCGGGAAAGCCATGAACATGTCCGCTTTGAATTAAATCTTCCTGAAACACTGATTTTGTTGAATCTGGATCGTCAGCAAATCAGACAATCATTGATCAATCTGATAGATAATGCTATTGCGGCAATGCGGGAAAAAGGCACGATTTTTATCACGGTTACCCATGATCCGATTTTGAAAACCGTGCGTCTTGAAGTTGCCGATAATGGTCCCGGAATTTCGGATGAGGACAAAATTCGGCTGTTTGAACCTTATTTTTCCACAAAAAAAACCGGCATGGGACTGGGATTGACGATTGTCAGCACCATTATCGCAGACCATCACGGCATGATACGAGTTCAGGATAATCGCCCCAAGGGTGCTAAATTTATTATTGAATTGTCTGTTTAAGTTTTATGTGGAATGTGGAATGTGTTATGTGTTAAGAAAAAAAATCATAACACTTAACACCTAACACTTAACACATTAAGGATTAATTTATGTTTCCATCAATTCTGATAGTTGACGATGAACCCTCAATTCTTCAATCGCTGGGAGGGATTCTTGCAGATGAAGGCTTTGACGTCATCACGGCATCCAACGGATATGAAGGCTTGAAATTAGTCGAAAAAGAATCACCGGATTTGGTTTTGCTTGATATTTGGATGCCGGGCATTGACGGCATTGAGACTTTGAAAGAAATCAGAAAACTCGATCCGATGGTTCAGGTAATCATCATTACCGGACACGGCAATATTGAGATGGCGGTCAAAGCCACCAAATTGGGCGCGTTTGATCTGATTGAAAAGCCGCTGTCCATTGACAAGGTGATTGTGTGCATCAACAACGCGCTCAATTTCAGGCGGCTTGAAGAAGAAAACCGCTATTTACGCAAAAAAGCCATTGAGAAAAATTCGATTACCGGCGCAAGCCCGATGATTGCAGAACTCAGAAAGCAGATTGCGACAGTCGCGCCGACGGATTCTTATGTGCTGATTTCAGGGGAAAACGGCACCGGCAAAGAATTGGTTGCCCGGACCATTCATCAGTTCAGCCCCCGTGCCGAACAGCCTATGATCTGTGTGAATTGCGCCGCAATCAATCAGGATACTTTGGAAAACGAATTATTAGGACAGGAAAAAAGCGAATCGGACAGCAAAAAGCGGGGCGGCTTTGAACTGGCGGATAACGGCACCCTGTTTTTGGATGAAATCGGCGATATGAGCCTTGATATGCAGGCAAAAATATTGCGGGTTTTGGAGCATCAGCATTTTCAGCGCACCGGCGGCGGAAGAACCTTAACCTCTGATGTCCGAATCATTGCGGCGACAAATAAAAACCTTGAAGAAGAAATCGAAAAGGGAAATTTCAGACAGGATTTGTACTATCGGCTTAAAGTCATACCGATTGTCGTGCCGCCGCTAAGAGAGCGCAGGCAGGATATTCCGCTTTTGGCAGAAGTCTTTCTGTGCAATGCAGCATCTTTGTATAAAACCCTGAAAAAAAGATTCAGTTCCGAAGCCATGGAAATACTGTGTGGCTATTCCTGGCCCGGGAATGTGAGAGAATTGAAAAATCTTATCGGGCGATTATCTGTGATGACGCAAAAAGAGATTATCGAAGCCTCGGCTCTGCCTGCGCCATATAATCCCGGAGCTACGGAAAGGGCAAATTCGCTTGAAGATAAGCTTTTTTTATCGGAAAATATAGCGGAGGCACAAAAGCAGTTTGAGCGGGAATTTATTTTGAGAAAATTGTTGCAGCATGAGCAAAATATTGCCGAAACTGCCGCATCTGTGGGCTTAAGTCAGGATGATCTTGAAAGCCGGATAAAAACTTTGGAAATATATTGCTGATTATTGGCAGGCAGCGGTGATAAAAAGAACTGCCTCTATCACTTCGGTCATTGCACCCAGCATATCTCCGGTGATACAGCCCATGCGCCGGTGATAAAAAATCAGAATGGCTGCGGTGCTGATGATAAACGCCGCATTCAGCCACAATCCCCGCCAGCCTGTAAACAGCGACAGCAGGACGGGAATGCCCACTCCCCAAAAGGCTGAAAATTCAAGCGGCTCTTTGAAAAGCGCATGTCCTGTACCGCCGCCGGGTCTGCCGTATTCCAAAAATTTAAAGCCGAACAAGGTGCCTGCCCGCGAATATGCCGGGATAATCAGCAGCATCAGGCTTCTGTCAAATCCGGCAGGAATACCGATCATGCCGCTCCATTTTGCACTCAGCACACACCAGATTGCCACCACGCCCATTGCGCCGATGCGGCTGTCTTTCATAATCTCAAGGGCTTTTTCTCTGGGGCGGCTGCCATAAAGCCCGTCTGCGGTATCGCCCAGCCCGTCCAAGTGAAACGCGCCGGTAATCCAAATCAGAAAAATCAGTTCTATGATGGAAGCTGTGGGTCTTGCCCACCATTGCAGCACAAGCAGATCAAGAACCGCAGCCATGCCGCCTATCATCAGTCCGACCATCGGAAAAAAGGCAATCATTGCTTTAGGGGCAAAAGTTCCCGGTTTTCCGATGGGCAGTCTTGTCAGAAACTGTATGGCAGAAATAAAACCGTTCATGATGGTTATTGGATTCTTGCCGACATCACGTCATAAGACGCCATGTCTTCCCATATTTCCATCTGCTGGTTATAATCGCGCTCTGAAATACAGCGCAGGCTTAATACACAGGATTTTGTGCATACTCTGTCTTTGCTATCAAAAGCTCCGTAACATCCCAAATGATCATCAAAAGACTGCTTCTTTTTTGTCATGGTGATTATCCTATCCTTATAATTTCAACAACGCGAGCATGTTGTTGTGTATTTTTCCATTGGTCGCCAAAATCTCCTTCATATCTATCGTAAAAGGATTATCAGAAAAATCAGTAACTTTTCCCCCAGATTCCTGAACAATCAGAAGTCCGGCTGCGGTGTCCCAAGGTTTTAAATTCTGCTCCCAGAATCCCTCAAACCGCCCGCAAGCCACATAGCATAAATCCAAAGATGCAGAGCCTAATCGCCGCACTGCCTGTGCCGCCTTCATACAGTTTGAAAACCGCGTCATCAGCGGATCGAAAATCTCTTTGAAATTATACGGAAAACCGCTGACCAACAGGCTGTCTGAGATTTTTTCTGTCTCAGATACCCGAATCGGACGCCCGTTAAGCTGTGCGCCATGTCCCTGAGTGGCGGTGAATAATTCGCCGCTGACCGGATTGAACACCACGCCTGCAGCAATTTTTCCCTTATAACTGAAGCCGATAGACACAGAAAAAAGAGGCAGTTGGTGGGCAAAATTGGTCGTGCCATCCAACGGATCAATAATCCAGCAGAAATCGGCATTTCCGATATTCTGTCCGCTTTCTTCGGCTAAAATCGCATGATCCGGAAATCTGGCGCGGATGGCGTCAATGATGATTTTTTCAGAACCGGTATCTGCCTGCGTAACCAGATCAATATCGCCTTTTTTGCGGATCTCCGCATGACCCATAAACGAGCAGATCAGCTCACCGGCTTTGTATGCTGCGGCAATTGCCGTTCTTTTGACAAGTTCAATGTCCATAAGAGATCAATATTTATCCATTTTTGAAGTAATGTCAACCTTATTGTTGTGAAAATTGTTGCGAAAAAAAGGGCGCACCGCAGCCTCCATCTTTTCAATCAACGGCAGAAGCGTTCTTTTGTTTTTTGCAGAAATCGCAATTCCGCCTAAAATTTTTGTCAGCC
>DYRC01000009.1:0-2489 GCA_020718925.1 Desulfonema limicola | reverse complement strand
AGCGTTCTTTTGTTTTTTGCAGAAATCGCAATTCCGCCTAAAATTTTTGTCAGCCGCTCTATTGATTCATCATCCAGCAAATCCTGTTTATTCAAAACTCTGAGTGTCGGAATCTCGTCCAATTCAAGGTCTGCAAGAATCCGTTCCACAGATTCAATCTGATCTTCACATCGCGGATTGGAAATATCAATGACATGAAGCAGAAGGTCTGCATTTTCAAGCTCTTCGAGCGTAGCCCGGAACGCGGTAATCAAATCCTGCGGAAGATCGCGGATAAATCCGACCGTATCTGTAATAATCACTTCGGTTTCCTGCGGAAATCTCAACCGCCTGCCTGACGGATCCAGCGTGGCAAACATGCGGCTTTCGGCAAGAACATGACTTTGCGTCAGGGTGTTGAGCAGCGTGGATTTGCCCGCATTGGTATAGCCGATAATGGAAATGACCGGAATATCCCGTTTATTGCGCTTTGCTTTCTGCTGTCTGCGCTGTTTTCTCACGGTCTCCAATTGTTCGCTGATATGATGAATGCGCTCCCTTGCCCTGCGCCGATTGATTTCCAGCTTGGTTTCACCGGGACCGCGTCCGCCGATACCGCCGGTAAGCCTTGACATAGCGGTATTTTTCGTTACCAGACGCGGCAGAAGATATTTCAGTTGCGCCAATTCAACCTGAAGTTTGCCTTCTCTGGATGTGGCACGCTGGGCAAAAATATCCAAAATCAATTGGGTGCGGTCAAGGACTTTGAGATCAATGCGTTCCGTGATGGAGCGCATCTGAGAGGCGTTGAGTTCCTGATCGAAAATAATCAGGGTGGCGCCCTTCTGAAGCACCATGAAAATCATCTCCTGAAGCTTGCCGCGCCCCATCAGAAAGCGGGAATCCGCTTTTTTGCGCTGCTGCAACAATGTTCCGACCACGCGGATTCCGGCGGAGTTTGTCAGTTCCTCCAATTCTGCCATAGAATCAGCCGCTTTTGCTTTGGATTCTGTTGAAACGCTGATCAAAAGCGCCCGCTCCCTGCCTTTATCCGCATCATACAACGCTCTGATTTGCGCCATTTCATCTTCAAGCGACTGAATCAGCGCAAGACAGCCGATATTCAGAGATTCGCCTTTTAACGGCGCAAGAATCTGATAGGGCATTCCGTCTGATGCCGAAGGAAGAATATGCGCCGCATGAAGCTGATGAAAAAGCCCGTCATCATCGAAGGTTATGGCTGCCATCATATCCAGACGCAACAGGGCAAGATCGGCAATGTCATCATCGCTTAACGGCTCATCTCTGAGGTGCGTATGGATACAGCGCAACCCCCTAAGCCGCCCCGGAGAACTGCGGTAACTGCCTGAAGTGTCCGGTATTTCGATTTTCTGAGCATCGCCGATAATCACATACTCAGGATTGCCTTTGCGATCTGCCAGAATGCCGATCTGACGCCGGATTTCATGCGACAGAAAACTCATTTCCCGTGCAATTTCCGGTGTGATGATGTATTCCGCAGGAATGCGCCGCCGATACAGACGCTCCAGCCTGCGAATCTGATCTGCTTTGAGTCCGCTTGTGTTTCCGTAGAGTTGTTTCATAGGGTTATATCACACAGTTGTTCCTGCTTAAAATTTATCATTTTTCAATCTCCTTTATGACTTTACAGAATGCTTTTTATTTTTCATGGTTTTCTCCTCTTGAAGTCATTTTTCATTTTTTCAAGTATTATTTGAACGGATTGATAATCATCAATCTGTCTTCGATCCTCTGTCCATCCTGCATATCTTCGGTACATACTTTATCACAAGTATTTTCCAAAGCGGAAGCTATGATGAGACTATCCCAGTTTGAGAATTTATACTTTTCCATAATTTTGAAAGACTGCTTTATTGTTGCCTGAGTTATGACAGAAAATTCAAAAATATCCATAAATTCTTCGGCATAATAAATGCTTTTCTTAACAGACAAAATCTTCTTCTTTCTCGTTATTGCCATAAATTCGTTTATAACTTGAGAACTTATGACAATTTCTTCATTACAGATCAACAAGTCCCTCGAAATCACTTTCTTCGGAATATCGTCTGATACATAGTAAATCAAGATGTTGGTATCAACAAATATCCTATCTTTCATGGGCTTCTTCCCTGTCAAACTTGTAGTTTTTGGGTAATTTTCCCTTTGATTCTTTAAATATTTTCAGTAATCTCTCATTTCTGCTCTTTGATCTTACTTCGATGTAAGGCAGTATGATTACCTCTATTTTTTTATTAACAAGCTCCAAGGGTATTTTTATAAACAGATTTTCCGAACAAGGTGTCAGAATTTCTTTCATTGCCTGCATGGTAATCCTCCTTTTATTCCAAAATCTTCACATCAACCACTTTGCCACCGAAAGTCTCCGATGCCGCAGCAAGAATCTCTTTATGAAATGATTCCCAAACAAAGGCTTATACCAAATCGCTTTCAAACGCACCTAACCCCCCTGCCCCCTTCCCTGAAAGGGA
>DYRC01000131.1 GCA_020718925.1 Desulfonema limicola | reverse complement strand
TAGAATCTCTCAGTTGTAATATTTTTTTCTCCTGTGAGCCATTGGATGTCCGACTTCTCGTAAAATCTGCTCTAATTTCACTCTGGTCGGAGCGATATTTTTATCAACTATTTCACGTAGTTTTTTAATATCAACAAAATCATATTCGAGTAGATTTTTAACATCATCCTCGTCTTTGCTCTCAAAAGTTGATATTTTCATAGCGATTAAGTGTTCAACTGAAATAACATAAAGCTCTGTTCCTCCAATGGTTGTCTTTTCTACTGCCGAATCAATCGCTTCTTCAAATAACTTGCTCAAATCACCTTCATCAACGGAATATCTGTCAATAAAATCAACATTTATATTCTCCGACTCACTTTGAACATTTATTCCTCCTATCATCAGTTCTCTGATATTATATTTCAGATTAGATAAATGCTTTATAACTTTTTGCCTATCAGTTTTCTTTATAGCCGTATCCAAATCCTTGGTATAAGCATGACCAGCCGGATCGGGAATCCAATACCATACTGCCAGTCTGCCGATTAAAACACATTTAATTTTTAAATCGCTCAATACTTTCGCAGCAAAAACAGCGCTTTCTTTCGGATTAAATGTCGGCAATTCCAAACCGTTCTTCTTTCTGTGTTTATCGCTCATGATTGCGCTCCTTGCTTTCGCTTTTTTTATTCCGCATCCTGCTCATTTTCTTAATTAACGGTTATATTTAATCAGAATAGGAGTTACGCACTTGGATTTTAAACAATCGATTCATCAGATATTTTAACAAGCGGGATGGCGCAACTTTCAGATCATTACACCCAATTTTCAAAGCGCAATTCATTTATTCTTTTAGATACACGGGAAGCGTGAATCTCATTGATAATTTCCTCGGCAGAACGATCATCTTTCCAACTACCGAAGCTTTTCCAAAACAATTTCGTATCTTCCTCTTTTTGCCGGTCGGTATCGAAAAATTCTTCTTTGAAAGAACGAAGCAGTTTCAGGAGTTTCGGAAGTTCGGATACCGGAAACCGATGTATTTCATCCATAAAACATTGTTCATAATCTGTAACAGTTCTTCTCATAAAACCCCCCCTTATCAAATATGCGTTCCGGGATGGCGCAACACCATCCCGTTATCCGCTATGATTTATGGAATATACACACGACTCGCGCCCATATAATTTTCCAAATTATCAATAATTTCAGCCAATCGGGTTGCACATCGTTCACGATATTCCCGCTCTGTCATACGATTGATATTTCCGATTGTCAGAACAGGCAATGATGCCGGTGTATTTTCCTGCCGCAGGGTTTCTTCAAGCGAGTCTGCCCTTTTTCCGTTCCGATTATCGGTCAGCAACATCATCTGATTGGATTGCGCGAATTTCCACACAGTACGGTCACTGCTATTGCATGGCAAACCTGCCTCCTTGAAAGTAACAAAGCGTACCGGAAATAATTCTGACCAGCCTTCCGAATGGAATGTTCCTGCAAAAAGTGCCACATACCCTACAATATTGTGGTCTGCCAGAATAAACGTCATATCATTCCGAGTTCTGCCTTTTTTGCCAGTATCTTCAAGCGGACAGCTTCCCGCCCGGGCTTCGGCGGTAATGACGCAATATGGGCAAATCGCTCCTTATTATACTCTTCCCAAAATTTCCGGCTCTCCTCAGCTTCCCGTAGCACCGACTGATATTCATCCTCAACCTCATCACGATGAACAGTAATATATTCCATCACATCAGCTATCTGTTTATCGCTTATGTCCAGCCATTTGCGAATCAGGCTCGGAGACCAGTCATCTTTTATGCAGTCTATAATCTGATAAAGCGTGATGCGTGTTCCGGCAATGGAGAGTCCGCGCTCTGTTCTCACAACAGTCTTACTATTCATAATCCTGTCTCCTGATTATCCGCTATGACGGCAGCAGCATCTGAGGCTCGCCGAGCAAAAATTCGCCTTTGGAAATCCACTCTTTCAGGGTATTGGCAATTCCGCGGGCTTTGACTACGCTGGATAGCGGCACGGTCGGGACACTCTGCCCGTTGAGCGTGATACTGCCGCTTTTAAGCTCTGCATAGCTCACCTGCCCGTAGGTTTTGGAAATGCCGGCGGGATAATCCCCCCCGTAATCCACAATCTGCGTAAAAATATCTTCATCCGATATGGCAGTATATTGCGCCATTTCTTCATTGAGAATCGGAATCGGAACGCCCAAACCCACAGCGAGCGAGCATCCGTAGCCCTGAATACTCACGCCTCTGATCCATTCCGTATCCATGCCTTTCATGTCTCCCATGACCCAAAGCGTTCCCGCAGGTGTCAGCGGAATGCCTTTTTCGCTGCGTTTTATGCCCGGTTTATGCTGAGTACCGTGCCATGTAACATAGCCCACGCCGCCGCCCAGAAAAATCCGCGTCCCCAGCCCGATGGTTTTATAATACGGATCATTGAACAGGGGACTGAGCTGCCCCGCAGAACAGTAATTGGCGTTTCCGGATTTGGGTTTTAAGGTTCCCATGTAAGTATAGACCGTCTTGTTGGTCAGATTCACCGCGCAGTTATAGTTCTGATACCCGTTTCGGGGATTGCAGAGCGTTGCCTGAACCAGCGTTTTCAAAGTGATTTCTTTTTCCACCAGCCGGTTCGGATAACAGCTTGTGCCATACGCCGTTGCTTTGAGATAGACTTTTCTGCCTTCCAGCAAATCTTCAATGACATGACCGCCGCCATATCGGAATTCGCCCGGATGCACTTTGTTCAGCGGATCATCCTCGCAGGGTTCGGTCGCGCCGATATAGCAGTCCACTGCTGCAAGTCCGGCATAAGCAGGCACGTTGTTCAGCCATACTTTTGACGCTTTGATGCCCGGAGACGAATGACCGAAATTGATAAACGCGCCGGACGAACACATAGGCGCAAATGTCCCCGTAGTTACAACATCTACATGCCGCGCGGCTTCCACCGCACCGTCCTGTTTGACAATATCAATCATCTCCTCAGCCGTAACGACCACCACATCGCCTTTTCTGATCTTTTCATTGATCTGCTGATAGCTCTTGTTCACCTGATATGTTTTCATGCCTGACTCCGAATCAATTCATCAATTTGACCGCATTGATTTTGTTTAACACATTGCCCTTGACCCATGTTGCGTCCCACCATTCCGCAGGATTGACAAAGAGATTGTGAACCAGAATGCCGAAATGAAGATGATCCCCCCCAGCCAGTCCGGTTGTTCCGGTACGACCGATAATTTCCCCTTTTACAACGGTCTGACCTTCACGAACATCAAAAGAGCTTAAATGGGAATAGGTACTCATCAAGCCGAATCCATGGTCAATAATCACCGTATTGCCGTAAATCCCCACAAACTCCGCTAAAATTACCTTTCCCCGGTTTGCTGCATTGATGGGCGCATGAGCCACCGACGCCAAATCAACACCCAGATGTACCTGTTTGTCTATGGTTTCACCATCATAACGATAATCCCGGTGATCTGCAAAACTTGCCTGACTTTCAGATCGGGCAAGCCTCACAAAATGACCATCCCAGAGCATATCTTTCTCGGTTTTTTTCCATGCGGACTCAAACAAATCATTGTTTTTTTTGCGAAGATCGCTGTTGATTTTGAGAAATTTTTCTACCACCGACACATTTTTAGGCATATCAACATTGAACTCCGCCACCTTTCGCGCCATAAAATTCTGAGACAGACTAATCGTGTCCCGTTTGAATGTTCTCTTCAGAACATAGCCCGGAAGCGGAACAGTCGAATTATTTCCCCCGAAATCAGTTACGCTGACGGATAACGTCTCTGTTCCCTGATCATAGTTAGCCGCAAAAAAAGCCAGATAGGTATTCGGATCTTTGAAATATCCCGAATAACCGGGAAAAAAATTCTTTCCGACATAAATACCGGTAACCGGGCAGGGCTTGGACAGCTTGTAAATTGCCAGACAACTGCCTCCCTGCACTACGGCGTGTGTCTTGCTTAATACGGTGATCGTCGGCGGCACCGTGTCTATTTTGACCTCTTTTTCAATCAGCGTTTTGTTGCCATTCAGCCAGCCATGCCATGCAAAGTCCCGCACTTCCAGACGCAGCACCGCATCTCCGTCTGAAATATTGAGCTTTTTAGGCTCTATCGTCAGTTTGACAATATCTTCATAGACTGCTTTGCCGCCGAAAAAACCGGGCGTCGGATAATTTTTTTCTGACAGCACCGTTTCCCGTCCGTCTTTGATAATCCCTACCCATACTTTGCGAAGACCGATTCCCGTATCCGATACTGAAAAAGAAAGCTTCTGTTCCGGACCGACAGCCGGATATTTCATATTCAGGGTGACTACGGGGTTCTGCCATTCCAGCCGGATAACGGCATACCAGACCATGAGAATGAGCAGGACAACAAAAACAACAATTATCTGTAATTTTATGGTTTTCCAATCTATTTCAATCATCTCTGCCACATTATTCCTTTCTGTCAGATAATAACAGCTAAACGTCTGCTAATCAAGGGCTGTTTTTTATGATCCCTGCAACTCTCAGAGATTTTAAAAAATCAACTTTAAATTCCGGCGATTTTATGAGACAACTATCTTTTCAAATGAAACTTGATGCTTTATATTCTGATAAGCATGTCGGAGAAATATATTATGAGCGAATATTGTTGGCTGCCTGCAATCCGAATCCGGGGCTATCGTCCTTTCCGGGATCTTCTCTTCACCTTCAAAATGCTGGAGGTGATTGTCGGTGCAAACGGTTCGGGTAAAACCAGCTTGTTTGAATTTCTGAAATTTTTAAGAGACGCCTGTAACACCGATATTCCACCGGAAATTATTGCCGATTCTGCGGGGCAGCGGATATTTCACAGCCCGGGACCGGATAAACTCTTCTGGAATGTCGAAATCAACCTCAAAAAAAAGATTTCACTGTATTATCAAGGTGAAATCATGTGTCCTATAGGAACGCCCAAAGTCAGTTTCGAGCGGGTCGTAACCAAAAAATCTTCTGCGGATGATGCTCAGAATATTTATACTTATTTGGATTTCAGAGACAGCAAGGGGCTGGTGCGAGACCCGGATGACGGCGATTTTCTGCGTAAAGAATGGAAATTGGGCAGAGATAACCGGCTTGGGCTTGGCGCTATCACAGATGCGAATCTGTCAACGCTGTACAGCATTCGGGAATATATCCGCGGATGGCGGTTTTACAACCCGTTCAACTTCAATCTGGAAAAGATCAGAAGACCGGTTGCGATCACCCAATCCCCGATTTTAGATGAAGACGCAGGCAATCTGGGCGTTGTTCTGTTTTATCTGATGACCGAATATCCGGAAGCGTTTGCAGATTTGAAATCCCTGATTCAGTTTGCTGTTCCCGGTTTTAAAAGCATGACGGTCAAAGCCAGGGGCGGGCTTAATGAGGTGTTGGTCTTTTGGGAAGAAGACAATGTGGAAACAGAACTCACGCTGGCTGATCTGGGCGCGGGAACACTGCGCTTTATCGCATGGGCAAGTCTCTGTGTTCTGCCGGATCCGCCGTCTCTGATCTGCATTGATGATCCGTCCATAGGACTTCATCCCAGAACTCTGGCGATTCTTGCGGGCTTGTTTGAAAAAGCTGCGGAAAAAACGCAGGTACTCCTGACCACCCACTCCTCATATTTTCTGACGCAATTTGATCTGGATAACATTGCAATCCTGAAAAAAGTCAACGGACAGAGTGTGTATATCAATGCGAAAAATTCAAAAAATCTGATGGAAAATCTCAAAAAAATCGGCATTGAGCGGCTTGAACATCTGCACCGCACCGATGAACTTGAGGCGCTGACATAAGGATTGACTTTTGGGCGGATGAGTAGCATTATTATCTGCTATCTGTTTAAGCTGAAAAAATGATGAGAAATCTTCCACATCCGATACAATATCAGGGGAGTAAGCGTAATCTGGCACCGATTATTCTCAAATATTTCCCCAAAAAAGTAAGACGGGTTGTAGAACCGTTCGCCGGAACTGCGGCAATCAGTATCGCTGCTGCTGCAAAACAGATTGCCCGGCAATTCTGGCTTAATGACATCAATAAGGCATTGATAAAACTGATTGAATTTATCGTTGAGTCTCCGAATGAAATTTCGAGTCTTTATTCAAAGATATGGCGTGAGCAGCACAATGATTCTGTGAAACATTATTATCAGATCAGAGAGCAGTTTAACCGAACTCACGACCCGAAATTTTTTTTATATCTGCTGGCAAGATGTGCAAAAGGTTCAGTGAGATACAATACGGAAGGTTTATTTAATCAGAGTCCGGACAAGAGAAGAAAAGGAACTCGACCCGAAACAATGGAAAAAAATATTTTCGGGGTTTCTCTTTTATTAAAAGGCAAGTGTATGTTTTCAAATTCGGATTATAAAGAAGTTCTTCAATATGTTGATCAGAATGATCTTGTTTATATGGATCCGCCGTATCAGGGGGTATGCGGTGAAAGAGATTCAAGGTATTATGCCGGTATTGCCTTTGATGATTTTGTGATCGCTCTGGAAGGACTCAATAAAAAAGATATTTCTTTCATCGTAAGCTATGATGGGAGAAGAGGAACAAAGAGTTTCGGGAATCCCCTGCCTGATTTTCTGAATCTGACGAAAATTGAAATCGAAGCGGGGCGTTCATCACAGGCTACATTGCTTGGGCGGGACGAAATAACGGTTGAGTCATTGTATCTTTCACCAGCGTTACTTGAAAGTTGCCATAAAAAACAAAGCGGATATTTTGAAACCGGATATAAAACAGAACAGTTCCTACTGTAAGAAAAATATGGATCATACGCAACAGTTATCGGATGAATTTTTGGCGTTGTGTAAATCTGTTACAGCCAAAAGACCGAAGGCGGTAATTGATCATATTTTACAGCATGGTTTTGTCAGTACTGAAGAACTTAAAGAGAAATACGGATATAACCATCCGCCGAGAGCAGCGAGAGATGTAAGGGAACACGGAATCCCTCTTATTACATTCCGGGTAATAGGAAGTGACGGCAGGAAAATAGCGGCTTATAAATTCGGAAATTCTGATAAAACCGGATTTACAAAATTATCAGGAAGAACAGGTTTGTCAAAATCGTTAAAAGAACGGCTGATACAGAAATATGGTTCCAAATGTTTCATATATTTGGAAGAAATTGAACAAAGAGAGTTGCAGATTGACCATCGGATTCCTTATGAAATCGGAGGGGAACCGCAAGCAGAGCCGGAGAATTTTATGTTGTTAAGCGGTTCGGCAAATCGGGCAAAGTCATGGTCATGTGAACATTGTGAAAATCGGATAACCATCAGAGATAAAAGCATTTGTTTGTCATGTTATTGGGCATATCCGGAAAATTACAATCATATAGCGATGAAACAGACAAGAAGGATTGACCTTTTATGGCAGGGGCAGGAAATTATCACCTATGAAAAACTGAAAGCGCACACTATTCAATTTGAAAAACAATTACCTGATTTCGTTAAGGAAATTTTTGAAAAAGAGTTGAAACAAATGAAAAATCGTTAAATTATCGCTACGGAGGAAGTTGTTGTGAAACGCTGTATTATTGTTATGTTAAGTCTGCTTTTTGCATACATGCCGAAAGCCTTTGCATCTGAAAAAATCCCGGTTTTTGTCAGCATTGTTCCGCAACTGTATTTTGCAGAAAAAATCGGCGGCGAGTATGTGAACGTTATGTCCATGACCGCTCAGGGCGCGGATGTGCATACCTTTGAACCTAAGCCCAGACAGATGACAGACCTTGCAAAAGCAAAAATTTATTTTGCCATCGGCGTTGAGTTTGAACATGCGCTGCTGAGTAAAATCGCCTCTGTCAATCCCAAGCTGATGATTGTGAAGACAGATCAGGGAATTGCCAAAATTCCCATGAAAGCGCATCACCATGACGGAAAAGAAGCGCATCATCAAAAAGATGAGGGGCTTGATCCCCATATCTGGCTGTCTCCCAAGCTGGTAAAAGTTCAGGCTGAAGCGATGTTCAAGGCACTGGTTTCGGCTGATCCGAATCACAAAGCCGCTTACGAAGCCAATTATGCGGCATGTGTAAAAGAGATTGACGCGCTGGATGCCGAACTGAAAGCCATCTTTTCAAAGGCTGGAAAAAATAACAGATTCATGGTGTTTCACCCCTCGTGGGGATATTTTGCCAAAGATTACGGGCTTGAGCAGATTCCGGTTGAAATCGAAGGCAAAGAACCCAAACCTGCCGAGCTTCAGGAATTGATAACTCATGCCAAAGCAGATAATATCCGGGTAGTGTTTGCCCAGCCCCAGTATTCTTCAAAAAATGCCGAAGTTATTGCCAAAGCGATTAACGGACAAGTCATTATGGTGGATTCTTTGGCAAAAGACTGGGCGGATAATCTGCGTCAGGCAGCTCAGAAATTCAAGGCAGCGTTGAAATAATGGCTGATCCGATTGTCGAAATCAAAGATTTGTGGTTTTCCTTTAACAGTCGCCCGGTATTGAGAAATGTCAATCTGAGCATTCAGGAAAAGGAGTTTTTAGCGCTGATCGGTCCTAACGGCGGCGGCAAAACCACGCTGCTCAAGCTGATGCTGGGGCTTCTTGAACCTGCCAAAGGAGAAATCCGGGTATTCGGAAAACCGCCCCATCACGCATCCCAGCGCATGGGCTATGTGCCGCAGGAAATGGGCATGAACCGGCAGTTTCCCGTATCCGCGCTGGATGTGGTTCTGATGGGAAGGCTCAGAACTCACGGATGGTCCCGATATTCCAAACAGGATAAAGCCATTACTCAGAATGCGATGGAGCGTCTGGATGTTTGGGACTTACGAAACCGCCGCATCGGAGAGCTTTCCGGCGGACAGCGGCAGCGGGTGTTTATTGCCCGCGCATTGGTTACTGAGCCGGAAATTCTGCTTCTGGACGAGCCGACCGCGAATGTGGACGCCAAAGGACAAAGCGATGTCTATGCCATGCTGAAAGAATTGAACGAAAAAATTACGGTGGTTGTGGTCAGCCATGATGCCATGGTGCTTTCGGCATATATCAAATCTGTGGCGTGCGTGAATCGGCATGTGCATTTTCATAATGATGCGGAAATCACAGCAGAAATGCTGGAGATGGCGTATAGCTGTCCGGTGGAGCTTATCGCGCACGGACTGCCGCACCGGGTATTGAAACAACACGAGGATTTTTCAGATTCAAATTTAAAATAGTAGAATCATGCCCAAGTTATCAAACCATTTCGGAGATTGAATCAGGAATTATCTGTATGGACATTAAAGAACTCGGAAAAGATCGCCTGATTGTATGGCTTAAAGAACGCGGGATGCAGGCATATCGCGCGGCTCAGGTATTCAGATGGATTTATCAGCGCCAAGCCGACAGCTTTGAGATGATGAGCGATTTATCAAAAGAATTCAGAAGCTTGTTATCACAGGAATTTAGCATTGACCGGCTTGAGAAAGCAGATATTCAAATCTCTCAGGATGGCTCAAAAAAATATCTGTTCAAGCTGACGGATGGCAATCATATCGAAAGCGTTCTGATTCCTGAAAAAGATCATTACACGCTCTGCATTTCCACGCAGGTCGGATGCGCTCAGGATTGCCGGTTCTGCATGACCGGCGCGGGCGGATTTGTCCGCAATCTCAGTTCAGGCGAAATCATTGCTCAGGTGCGCGATATTGTCAACGACATCGGAGAAGACGATATGCGTCTGAGTAACCTTGTGTTTATGGGCATGGGAGAGCCGCTTGCCAATTATAAAAATCTTATTGAATCGCTTGCCATCATCAATGACGGCGATTGCGGATTGAAATTTTCAGGACGCAGAACAACGGTTTCGACTGCCGGGCTGGTGCCGAAAATTTCGGACTTGGGCAAAGACAGCATTGTCAATCTTGCCATTTCTTTAAACGCGGCAGATAACAAAACCCGTGATATGCTGATGCCCATTAATCGCAAATATCCGATAGAAACGCTGACAGACGCCTGCAAAAATTTTCCGCTGCCTACCAGACGCCGGATTACCTTTGAATACATTCTCATCAAAGATGTCAATGATTCGGTTAAAGATGCAAAACAATTGGTAAAACTGCTTCGCGGAATCAAAGCCAAAATCAATCTGATTCCCTTTAACACACATGAGGGGAGCGAATTTAAGCGATCCGATGAATCTGCCATTGACCGATTTCAGGATATATTGTATCAAAGCGGTTATACAGTGATGATCCGACACAGCAAAGGACAGGATATTTCAGCAGCCTGCGGGCAGTTGCGATGGTCTGCCCGAAAAGCTTGATATTGCAATGCCGAAAGAGATGTAAGTACCCGATCATATATTTTTCGGCAATATGGTAGGGGTAAGCCCCTGTGCT
>DYRC01000130.1 GCA_020718925.1 Desulfonema limicola | reverse complement strand
AAATTTTTGACCGGCGATTTTTCGAGGCATTAAAAAATACTGACGATAACCTAACCATCAGTTGAGCCGATTCACACGACTGAACATACGGGACGGGAATCAGTTCTGAACCCCCGTTCCGCATAACCGCAAACTGTTCATATCAGAGTGAGGTAAGAATGGAAATCAGGACAACACTGAAAGATTTTTCTGAACGGATGAAGTATTATCACATTCTGCCTGAAACATATATACGCGTAATCATAGATGATACGGCTGTGAAAGTCGGAAATACCGACAAGGTGAATACTTTACCGTTTATCACACCGGAAGAACAGAGACGCCTGTTAAGCCTTATTCCCGGCGAATATTACCCGGATGCTTCGGAAGAACTGATAAAAATCATTGAGGAATCCCATATAAATACCGATATGCCGGATTTGAAATAATGCCGTACCTGTTCGATACAAATCATTGTATTTACCTGATGAACGGATGGGGTAAGCAGGAAAACAGACTTACTCCCGAAGAACGTAATACTGTCGGAACTTTCAGCACGATGAGTGATGACATAATCTGTATGTCGGAAGCATCTGTCGGCGAACTTTTTTACGGAACAGCGCGTTCTCAGAGAAAAGAATACAATATTAATAGGTTAAAGATATTATTGTCGGCTGTTCCGCCGCTTCCGGTAATCAGGGATGTATGGGAAATATTTGTCCGTGAGAATTGGGCAGGAGTTTGAAGGCAAAATTTCTAACCCTCAGTTGCAGCCGATTACACGGCTGAACTTTGTGTTATAATTCCGATGTCCGATTCCGCGCTCGCCGACAAACTGCCCGAACTCCCACGCCGTCTCAGACTCATTTATAATCATCAGACATCATTGTTTTTCAGATAATTTCTTAACTTAATGGCATTGGGGGGAGGGTAATAGGAGAATATCATGCAGGAAAACACTTTAGACAAAATTACCGACATCAAAGCCTGTCGTCAGGGAATGATGATTTACCTGAAAAAAGACATTTATCTCGGACGCTCGCTTGAGCTTTACGGCGAGTTTTCAGAAGGCGAGGTTCTGTTATTTTCACAGCTTATCAGACCCGGAGACGTGGTGATTGACGCAGGCGCAAATATCGGGGCGCACACGGTTTTTTTTGCAAAAGCAGTCGGAGATGCGGGAATGGTGATTGCGTATGAGCCGTTGCGCTTTATTCATCAGATGCTTTGCGCCAATATTGCCTTGAATGAACTGACTAATGTTTATGACCGTCATGCGGCTTTGGGCGAATCTTTAGGACAGATTGCCGTACATGTGCCGGATTACAGATCGGAAAGCAGTTTCGGAAGTTTCTCAATAGGATCAGGAAACGAAACAGTTTCTATGGAAACCATTGACAGTCTGAATCTGCAAAGACTCCGCTTTATCAAAATTGACGTGGAAGGCATGGAAGCCAATGTCATTCGGGGCGCGGTTCAGACCATTCAACGCTTAAAACCGATTCTTTATATAGAAAATGATCGGCATGAAAAATCTGCAACATTGATCGAATTGCTGTTAAGCCTGCATTATCGGATATGGTGGCATCTGCCGCCATTGTTCAATCCGAACAATTTTTCGGGGGTGCGGGAAAATGTCTTCGGAAATATTATTTCTGTGAATCTGCTTTGCGTTCCGAAAGAAGCTGCGGCAAATATCGGCGGATTGCGGGAAGTTCTCAGTCCGAATGATCGGTGGTTTTAAGTTCTGATTCGGGTTTGAGGTTATAGATAATCGCTAAAAGTTCTTCTTTGGAAATTTTGGAAAAGTCTATTTTCAAATTCAAACCGCGCGTATCATCGTTGAGAATAACCATGCTGTCTTTATCTTTCTTTTTGATATTCAATACTTTGTGCGCCAATATCGGATGATGAAATCCCTTGAGATGCAAGGCATGGGGCGGCTCACAGATAATCTTTTCTTTCACATAGCTCCATGTTTCATGGCTGATCAGAATTTCGTCCAAATCTGCTGCAGTTTCAAGCCTTGAGGCAAGATTCACCGCGCTGCCGATAATGGTGTAATCCATGCGCTCAGATGAGCCGAAATTACCGACCGTGCAGTATCCGGTTGAAACGCCGACCCGGAAATGCAGAGGCTCCTGAAATCCCAGTCCGTACCATTTGCGCCTCAATTCTTTCATTTTATCGCGCATTTCAATTGCCATGCTTACGCACCGCAGGGCGTGATCCTCATCAGACGTAAATTCCGGGTCTCCGAAAAAAACCATGATGGCATCGCCCATGTATTTATCCAGAGTTCCTTTCCATTTGATGACGATCTGGGTCATGGCTTCCAGATAAGAATTTAAAAACTGCGCCAGCATCTCGCCTTCTATGTGAGAGCTGACATAAGAAAAATCTTTGAGATCAGAAAAGAAAACCGTCAGCTTCTTACGCTGAGTTTTGATTTCGCCTTTATCTTTTCCGTCTGTGATTTTTCTGAACAATTGAAATGAGACATAGCACCCCAGCCGCTCCAGAATTTTATTGAGCTTCATCTGCTGGTTATCGCTTAAGCGCGTAACAATCTCAATTTGCCGCAAAAGCCGCTTGTAGTGCTTGAGCAGCACCATAAACTGCTCAAAAAGCTTTCCCGGCTCCACTTCTTCTTTTTTGAGCATGGCTTCGGCAGCTTCATAAATCTCATATTCTTTGTTAAATACAGAATCTCCGGCTTTTTTCACGGCATCACCAACAGCTTAAATGTCAATCTTTCTGACCAGATTAAACGTTACCGACTCCAATTCTTCTCCGAATTCTTCTCCGAATTCAAGAGCTTCTTCGATGTCTTCGTCATAAATCCAATTGACGGTAATGTTTTTGCCTTCACTGGACACTTCTTCAAACAAATCCAAAAAGTCCATCACGACTTTAGACGAACTGCTGTTAAAATAACTCAGTTCTATATTCACAATAATTTCCTGATGCCGCTCGACCTGCCTGAGATATTCTTCAAGCCATGAAAATACCGGATCATAAAACACAGAGGTATTTTCAGGATAGGACATTCCCCTGATGTCAAGAACGTGATTTTGGGCATCAAAAAAAATTTTCGGCGTATATTTCGTAGCTTCGATATTCAGGTTTTCCATTCCTGTTTCTCCTTATGTATCAATGTTTTCAAAGAAAAATAAGACTTCTCCGCATCAATTTTTCTGAAACTGAATTCAATGGGGCGGCTGGCTTTTTTTGCCATTCCGATAAATCCCAGCCCTGCGCCCTGACTTCCCTTTTCCAATCGCTTCCGGATCTGCTCTTTGTGATACCGTCTCAATTGCTGGCGATCCATGCCGCGTATTTTTTCAAGCTTATCTTTAAGCTTTTCCACTTCTGTATTATAAACCATATTTCCGCATAATACAAAATAAGCATTATCTTCATGTCCGATAATAATAGACCCCATGCGGGTATCCAAGGGAGCGGAATCATCGGAATCGCTTTCTTCCACCGAATAGCGCATGATATTCTGAGCCATTTCCATCATCATGGAAAAAACCCTGAGCATGGTGGTACGGTTCATATTTTCCAGCTTCATCCGCTGCTCCAAAGCAGAGCCGATTTCAGCAAGAATATTCTGCGAAACAGGTCCGTTGAAACAAAAGAAAATTCCTTCCCGGATCATATTTTCTCTGAAATCATACAGATCGTCTATCATAAAATATTTCTCCTTCTTTCGATCCTATCGCTGCTCCGATCCCTGAACCCTTTTCTCCGATCAATCAGCCCATCGGACTCATCTCCGAAAATCCGATCTTTGACCTTGAATCCCACGACCACCACATCGTCCTGACACTCATTGTTTCCTTTATATGCCTGAAACGCCGCGACTAATTTTTCTTTCTGAAGTTCCATTGGCTCATGGCAGTTTTCTTTCAGGATATTGAAAAAACGGGTTTTTCCGAAAGGGATATTTCTTTGTCCCCCGAACTGATCCGTAAATCCGTCCGTCAGCATGTAAAAAATCATGCCTTTTTCAAGCTCAATCTCATGCTCCTGATACTCGAAATCCGGATCCGAATTTCGGTATCCGATGCTTTGTCTGTCGCCTTTAATCGTATGAATTTCGCCGTTATGGAGGTAATGAAGCGGCTGCCTCGCACCGGCAAAGGTCAGAAGCTTTCTTTCAGGTCTGACAAAACAGATTGCCGCATCCATGCCGTTGTCAGACAACGCGAAATCCGTATCCTGCTGAAGTGAAGATTGGACAATCGCATTCAGGCGTCTCAGGGTCTGAGCCGGACTCTGACATTTTTCATCCTTGATAATGCGTTTCATTGCGGTTGAGGCAATCATGGTCATAAACGCGCCCGGTACGCCGTGTCCGGTGCAGTCAATCACTGCCGCAACAAAGCCGTTGTCAAATAATTCCGAATGAAGCAGGTCTCCGCTGATAATATCTCTGGGCATCCAGATAACGAAATTTTCAGGCGCATAGCGTTTCACGTCATCCGGATTGGGCAGAAGTGAATTCTGAATCAGCCGGGCATATCGGATGCTTTCCATCAGTTTTTTGTTGGCAGCTTCGGAATGTTTGAATACGTTTTTAAGATAAGCATTTTCTTCTTTAAGCTTTTCGACCGTCTGTTCCAAAAAACTCTGATAGGCTAAAAGATTATCGGTATCTGTTTCTTTCATGGAAAGTTCCCCATTTAATGTATAATGGCAAAATATTGTTTCTATTACAGACATAATTGAAAAGTAATGTTGATTTGCAGATATTCAAATATTTCCGGGATAAATTCAATAGGGGAAGAAGTGTATATTCGGGGTAGGAATATCCTTATGCCAATTCGCTATCAAAACACCCCTCCCCCAGCCCCTCCCCTGAAAGGAGAGGGGAGATGTCTCCCCCTTCCCTTTCAGGGAAGGGGGCCGGGGGGTTAGGTGAGTTTGAAAGCGATTAGATATTATAATCTTTTTCCCGATATGCCTGTCAATAACTTTTTGAAATTGATCAGCTTGACCATACCAGATTGTTCTGATATTTTTCCGCATTAAATTTTTTTAGCAAAGAAAGGATATTATTGCCATGAATCAGGAAAAATCCCACAGCCTTTTTCATAAAGCTATCAACATCATTCCCGGCGGCGTGAACAGCCCGGTTCGCGCCTGTAAATCTGTCGGCAGAGAGCCGCTGTTTATTGAGTGTGCAAAAGGCTGTTTTATCTTTGATGCGGACGGCAACCGCTATATTGATTATGTCGGCTCATGGGGTCCCATGATTCTGGGACATGCCCATCCCGCAGTGATTGACGCCATAAAAACCGTATCAGAACTCGGAACAAGCTTCGGTGCGCCCACTGCCCTTGAAGTGGAGATGGCAGAGCGTCTGACTGAAGCCATTCCTTCGCTTGAGATGGTTCGCATGGTCAACTCCGGCACAGAAGCCACCATGAGCGCGATTCGGCTGGCAAGAGGCGTTACAGGGCGCGATACGATTATCAAATTTGACGGGTGCTATCACGGTCATGCAGATACGCTGTTGGTCGAAGCCGGATCAGGCGTTGCCACTCTGGATATTCCCGGAAGCCCCGGCGTGCCGAAATCATTTGTGCGCCATACCTTGTCTTTGCCGTATAACGACATTGACGCGGTGAAACAGGTGATGTCCGGGCGGGGAAAAGAAATTGCCTGCATTATTGTTGAGCCGGTCGCAGGAAATATGGGCTGTGTATTACCGATAAACGGATTTTTGGAAACGTTGCGCGAAGAAACCCAAAAGCACGGAAGCCTTCTGATTTTTGACGAGGTAATGACCGGCTTCAGAGTGGCTTACGGCGGCGCACAGGCGGTGTATGGCATCACGCCGGACATCACCTGTCTTGCAAAAATCATCGGCGGAGGGCTGCCGGTGGGCGCGTATGGCGGAAAACGCGATATTATGGAGCATATCGCGCCTCAGGGTCCGGTGTATCAGGCAGGAACCTTGTCCGGCAATCCGCTGGCAATGGCTGCCGGAATCGCCATGCTCAAAGAACTTGAAAAGCCCGGATTTTATGATGATTTGGAGAAAAAATCCCGAAAATTGTCTGACGGATTGAAACAGGCTGCTCAGGATGCCGGAATCAAAGCAACATTTAACCGGGTCGGCTCTATGATGACCATGTTTTTCACAGATCAGCCGGTGAACAGCTTTAATGATGCCAAAACCTCCGATCTGAAGCGATTCAGAGCTTATTATGCCGGAATGCTTGAAAACGGAATTTATCTTGCGCCATCGCAGTTTGAAGCAGGCTTTGTGTCATCAGCACATGGGGATAAGGAAATCGAAGAGACCATTGCGGCAGCCGCAGATGTTTTTAAGAAAATCAAAGGCTGATTATTTATGGCTTATGGCTGTGCGGATGCGTTCCGAGCGGATGGGCGTGAATATGCCGATGCAGATGAAGCTCTTTATCTGTCAGGATTTTTCCGTCTTCCATCGCATAAATGGTAGTGGCAATGTCTGAAAGAAAATCGCTTTCATGGGAAATGAGAATATAGGACAAATCAAGTTCGGATAAGACGGCAACCAGTTTTTCTTTGGTGTTCCGATCCAAGCCCGCAGACGGTTCGTCTAACAGCAGCACCGAAGGCTCCATTGCCAACACCGTAGCAAGCGCGGCTAATCGTTTTTCACCGCCGGACAGCTTGCAGGTAATCCGATTTTCAAAGCCCGAAAGCCCCAGCCG
Source organism: Desulfonema limicola (assembly GCA_020718925.1). Classification (GTDB taxonomy): domain Bacteria; phylum Desulfobacterota; class Desulfobacteria; order Desulfobacterales; family DYRC01; genus DYRC01. The sequence goes on along the minus strand of DYRC01000130.1, from coordinate 3,699 downwards.
ATCCAAGGTCTTTCGGGCAATTTCCACAGCCTCTTCTTCGGATTTGCCCAGATTCAAAGGACCGAATGCCACATCTTCCAGCACGGTCGGGCAGAACAACTGGTCGTCTGCATCCTGAAACAGCAATCCGATCCGCTGCCGCACCAGTGTAAAATCTTTTTCCGAAACAGCAGGTTTGCCGAAAATTTCAATCTTGCCGGAATCAGGCTTGAGTAATCCCATAATGATATGAAACATCGTGGTTTTGCCTGAGCCGTTATGCCCCAAAAGTCCGATCCGATCTCCCTGATGCAGTTCAAAATCAAGACCATCCAAAATCTTAGGACTTCCGGGATAGGCAAAGGAAATGTCTTCAAGGCGGATCATCAACTCCATCGGACGCCCCATTCCAGCATGGTCAGCGCAACAATGGCAATTCCCATGAGCAGCGCAGAAAACCTGTCAATCCGCGATATTTCAAAGCGTTGAAGCGAATAAAATCTGCCTTTGAATCCCCGACATATCATTGCCTGATACACCCGCCCTGCCCGTTTTGACGCCCTTACAAACAGCATCCCGACAAGCCATGCAACGGTTCTGTAAGTGTGAAGATTGGTTTTGGGAGAAAATCCCCGAATTTTTGCCGCACGAATCAGTTTGTGATATTCCTCTTCAATGACAAAAATGTAGCGATAGGTCATCAGAAGCAGATATACCAGTTTTCGGGGAACGCGAAGCCGCTCAAGGGCATATCCCAGAGTATTGAAGGGAATCGGTGCAATCATGGCGATAAAAACCAGCAGGATCGCATTGGATTTCAGCGTCATCTGCGCGGACAGAATCACTCCGGCGCGGCTTATGGGCAATGACCACAGATAAAACAGGGCATCTCCGGGATAGGTAAGGGGCAGCAGTACCCAGAATAACGCAATCAGGCTGTTGACCGCAATCAGTCGTTTGGCAACGACTCTGATATTCTGCCCGCTTATGGCAAGCAGAATCACTGCGATGACCAACGCGGCAGACAGGGCAGAAAATTGTTTCAACACGGCGGCGGCACACGAGTATGCTGAAGCCATAACAATTCTTACCCCCGGATCCAGCCGGCAGAGAACGGAATTTTCTTCTGAGAACGCCTCGCGGATCATCTTTTAAAACCGGTATCCTGCCATAAAGGTAAAATACATCTGGGAGCTTTCAGTCTCCTGATCAATCGTCCACTGCCATTCCTCGTTGATATAATTTTTGCTGTCTCCGCTGGTGTTAATCCGGGTATAGTCAAATTCAAGGCTCATAAACCAGTTTTTGGGAAAATCATAGCGCCCCTTCAATGTCCATAACAGCGCATGTCCTTTGCAGTCGCCCGCGCTGTAAATCGCACGTGCAACATGGTTATCCCGATCTTTTGCCACGACCATCGGCGAATAGCGGAGATTCGTATCAATACTGATCTCGTCACTGATATGTCCCTTTGCGCCGATCTCCAGATATGGGATATGATATCTGACATCATACGTTATTCCCAGACCGGGTCCGTAGATACCGCCGATGCTTTCTCCTGCCGCATAATCCCATAGCGGATACCACTGCCGGAAGTCTCTGACATCATAATCGAAATTCTGATACAGATACCCAATCCCTGCATACAATCCTTCCAAAAACCGATAGTTAAGATTGATGTCCGCGCTCCATGCGTCAAGCTGTGCGTCGCTTTCAGAATAGATGTCGGGAATTGAGGAGTTCATATAATCCGAGTCTTTCAGATTGCCATCGCCGCTGGTAAAACTTTTTTTAAAGGTCAGACTGAAATCCCAATCGTTGGCAAATTTCACGCCGCCGCCCAGCGAAAGCATATAAATATTGATGTCAAATTCCAGTTCACTGATAGGAAACGGGTAATCTCCTGCGCCAATGCCTGAACCGGGACCATAAATTCTGCCGCCGATACGATAGGTGGTATCGCCCTGAAGCTTTCCGATGCCTGTGGTTACATATCTTTCAGCACCTTCAGAAATACCTACGGATGCAACTGTTATAACGATGACAAGAATAAAAAAGATATTTCGCATTCTTTCTCCTCTAAAAATCTCCGATAGGGCGTTTGAAGGCATATCGGGCAGGCTCTCTGACCATCTTGTCATAGACCATCCGGGTTTGCCCTGTCATGGCAGAAATAGGCAGAGACACCAGAAAAATAGCCCCGCCGGCCACCGTTGCAAGTATGCCCAGAGGTCTGGAAATCAACAGGTCAATGGCAACAACTCCGGCGTCTTTTGATTCCTTTTCTGTCTGAGAACGTTCTGTCTGAGGACGCTCCTGAACCTCCGCCCCATGAACAACCGGAATTACCGCCAGTCCGACAATCAGCAGAAAAATAAAATATCGCTTTGAAATAACAGACATTTTTTACCTCCTTTTTCAGATTAAAGCGTGAGGGATAATGATGATAAGCATATTTCAAATCGCTTAATTTCACAACTCAAAAATGAAAACCCAAGCAAAAAAAAGACTATCCTGCCCTTCAAAGAGCCTCTTCTGCTTTTCCTGCCGGAAAATCTGTGTGATACCGAATCGCTTTCAAACTCACCTAACCCCCCGGCCCCCTTCCCTGAAAGGGAAGGGGGAGACATCTTCTCTGCTCCCCTCTCCTTTCAGGGGAGGGGCCGGGGGAGGGGTGCTTTGATAGCGAATCTGTGTGAAAAGGCTTGTCTGATAAGAAAAAATGCTGTATTGAGTTTTCGGATGCTTTATGTAGTTTTTACGAAAGGATAAATAATGAAATTAATTGCACCTTCGATATTGTCCGCTGATTTTTCCAAATTAGGCGAAGAAATCAAAGCGGTGGAGGCAGCCGGCGCGGATTGGATTCATGTTGACGTGATGGATGGTCATTTTGTGCCGAATATCACGATGGGACCGATTATCGTGGAGGCAGTGCGGCGCTCTACCCTGCTGCCGATAGATGTTCACCTGATGATTGAACATCCGGAACGTTATATTTCGGATTTTGTCAATGCCGGAGCAGACCTGATTTCTGTTCATGCCGAAGCCTGTGTTCATCTGAACAGAACCCTTCAGATGATTCGGGAAGCCAAAGTCCGCCCGGGCGTGGTGCTGAATCCGGCAACGCCCGTATCTTCTATTGAATGGGTGCTGGAATATGTTGATTTTGTTCTGATAATGAGCGTCAATCCCGGATTCGGCGGACAGGCGTTTATTGAAAACAGCGTGGATAAAATCCGCGTCCTGCGCTCTATCATTCAGAAAAAGAAGCTTTCGACATTGATTCAGATAGATGGCGGAGTTAATGAAAAGACGATAGCTAAAATCGCCAAAGCAGGCGCGGATGTGTTTGTGGCAGGCTCCGCGGTTTTTGGGAATAAAGACTATAAAGCCGCCATACAGGGATTGAAAGAGCGGCTATAACCTTTCGGAATCATCACACGGCAATAAATTGCCGCGCTATTACGGGCTATCCCTACGGGATAAAAAAGTCCTGTAAGGACGACACAAAATAGCCCGGAAATTCATTTCCGGGGGCATTTTCGGGAAAAAATCGGCAATAAAGGAGCATCCCATGCAGCGAACCTTACACATCAGGCTTGAAGAAATTGACAAGAACAAGGCGCAGCTTCGGTATTATTTTGAAAATCCGAATGATTACAGACAGCGCGACCTTGACCTCTCGGATATTGCCGCTCTGATTGACAATGCCGAAAG
>DYRC01000129.1:4146-10409 GCA_020718925.1 Desulfonema limicola | reverse complement strand
CTGATCATTATTGATGGTTTTCATGGTCTGCTCCTTTTGAAATTGAGTTGAAAAAACGCAGGAGCATACATAAAAATATGAAATTGTTCAACAACTCATCGAACTCAGGTTAAGTTAGCGCATATGGGGGGTTGCCCCTACATAATATGAAAAAATTTGCGGATGGGTCATTATCAATTATTTTCGGGATTTACGCGTTACATAATTTCGTGTCAGATTGCCGGTAATCACCGGCAAAGACGCCTCTGTCGGCGGTTTGAATCCGAAAACCATCTCCAAAAAAATCGTTACAATCCGATAGGTCGCCCCCCAAAGCAACTCTGACGACTCTTCTGTTTCATATACAAAGCAGGGAAATTCCTGAACCCCGCGATTAAATTCAGATGAAAAAGTTATCTGATACCGGGCATAATTATCCGGAATCAATAAATATCTCAAAGGAATATACACTATCCTTTCCACTTCCCAGTTGGGAAAAAACCGTTTCTGATGGCTTATCCAGCCTGCCATCGGATAAATGATCCGCTTAAATATCACCAGTCTCTGAGGCGGAAGAGGTCCCAGACATCTTACGCCAAAGGGATTTAAGCGCATTTCCTCAAAGCTTTCTCTGAGACTTGTGGCAAAAAACAAAGAAAAATTTTTTGCCTGGTGCGGAGATTGTCTGCGCCATTTTTGCCAATACTTCCATTGCCATATCGGAAAACCGGGCAGAGATAACAGTTTTGCAAACCACGAATCAAACACAGGCGACACACTCCCGCCGGGGCAGCACAAATCTCCGGGCTGCCGAACATTTTGCGAGCGTTTATTCAGAATCAGGCAGGGTTCGGCGGATATTTCGCATTTCTTTCCCAGCAACAGCAGCACCGCAGACGGAGTTGATGATGCGGATGGTTCCGGGAGCCGCGCCCAATCCTGATTGTTTTCATAAAGAACCTGCGTGATATGCCTGATAAGTGTTTGAGAATCTTCCAATTAAAAATCACCTCGTTTCAAAATAGCCACCATCAGCCATATTCCCATGATTGCCGCAGCAATAAACACCACAATACCGATCAGCGATATGCCATAGACCAGCGGCGGAATTTCCGAGTTCACAATAATCGAAGAACCGATAATCAGCGAGGCAATGATGATAGCAAAAGAAAGTTTGTTGCTGATCTGATCGTGCGTTGCCAGCATCCGTTCAAGCCCATGATGTTCAAACTTCAGCGAAAGTTTTTTGCTTTTGATCAGACGCGCAATTTCTATCATGTCTTTCGGAAACAATTTTATAAAATGCAGCAAATCTTCGGAAATGGAAAACATATCTTCTGCCAGCCTGCGCGGATAAAAGCGGGAGAGCTTAATCCGGCGGATAAACGGCGCGGCTTGGGCAATCATATCAAAATCAGGATCAAGCCTGAGTGCAACGCCTTCAATCGTGCTTAACGCTTTGAGCATCAGAAAAATATCCGGCGGAATTCTCATGCGATGCCGCGACACCAGTTCAAACATCTGCTGAATGACCTTGCCGATTTGAATATCTTTCAAAGATTTATAAAGATGCTGCCCCATAAAATCTGCCACGTCTTTTTCAAGATGGCGCAAATCCGGCTCATATTCCCAAGTGGTCAGATGCAGCAAAACCCGCGAGGCTTTGACTTCATCCTGTTCAACCGCGCTGAAAATCAGATCAACAAAATCTTCGCGCGTCTGCCGATCAATCGAACCCATCATCCCGAAATCCAAGAGACAAATCACATTTCCCGGCAGAACATGAATATTTCCCGGATGCGGATCCGCATGAAAAAAACCATCATCAAAAATCTGCTTTAACAAAAGCTTCGCGCCCCTGACCGTGATTTTCTTTCTATCTAACCGGGCATTTTCCAATTTTTTTATCTCAGAAACCTTGATAGCCAAGATAAATTCCATAGTCAGCACACGGTCAGTACTCAGTTCCCGAAACACTTTCGGCACATAAATCGTGGGATCGCCGAAACATTGCCGGGAAAACCGCTCCATATTTGAGGCTTCAATGGTGTAATCAATTTCTTTTTCAATCACTCTGGTAAATTCTTCCACAACTTTGACGGGCTGATGAAACGCCATATCCTCAATGTGGCGTTCCATCAGGGTTGCCAGATGAAGCATGATTTCCAGATCAACCTCAATGATCCGTTGAATGCCGGGGCGCTGAATTTTGACCGCCACATTCTCGCCGCCCCTGAGTCTTGCCCGATGAACCTGTCCGATAGACGCGGACGCAATCGGATGTTCTTCAAAATATTCAAACAGATCCTGCGGCGGCTTGTTCAGTTCTTCAGCGATGATTTTTTTAACTTCGATGCAGGGAAACGGCTGAACATTATCCTGAAGATCGGTGAGTTCACGGATATAATCCGGCGGAATCAGATCAGAGCGGGTGGAGAGAATCTGCCCCAGCTTGATGTATGTGGGTCCCAATTCTTCAAGTGCCATGCGGACGCGGTGGGCGCGGGTATGATGGGGATGTTTTCCACGCTCACCTCCCCACTCTTCTGACATCATCCTAAGACCGATTTCAACATACTCATCAATGTTGAGTTGCTCAATCAGCCCGCCGAATCCGTGCTTGAACAATACTGCAAGGATTTGGCGGTAACGGTTCAGATGGCGATATGTGCGCTCGAATACGCCTATTTTTCTGATGCCGAGCATCCGGGATGTCCTTATGAAGCGGTCTCCTTCAATTTTTCTTTCACTTCCTGAAGTTCTTTTTTCAGGGTCTCCACCTCAGTCTGGCGGGCAAATCCGGCTTTTTTCATGGATTTTTCCACCAGCTTTTCAACTTTATCTTCCAGCACTTTTTTGGATTCGTCATAGCGTTTGAACAGGTCATCCATAAAATGCCGACCTTCCTGCTCTGACATTTTGCCCTGATGGATCAGGTCTTTTGCCATTTTTTCGACTTCATCTTTGGTCTTTACCGCAAGACCGACGCCGAGCATCATGTATTTTTTCATAAAATCAAGCATCTGAGACTCCTTATGGTGTGTTTCTGATTATCAATCTGATTGATTTTAACCTGAATAGGGATAATCTGCAAGGTTTTTATCGGTCAGACTAATGATAAGCATCAGAAGATTTTATCGAACTGAAGTCAGTTTCTGACATGTTACAGAACTTTTTTATCAGATATTCATCGAAGTAAGTACCCGATCATATATTTTTCGGCAATATGGTAGGGGTAAGCCCCTGTGCTTACCCTCGCAGCAGGGCAATCACAGGGGATTGCCCCTACAATATATCAAAAAATTTGCGGACAGGTACTTATTTGATCCACAAAAAAGATTGAAGAACCTTCCTTTTTTAACATGACAAAACGTATTGATTCGGATATAATAAACTTTTTATCAACTTATACTCTTGAATAAACTAAATAAATCGGAATTATGTCTATGACATCAGATGCTCAATTCTCGCCACTTACGCCTCAATCCGCAATCTTTGTTGCAGGACACCGGGGCATGGTCGGCTCTGCCATTGTGCGATGTTTGAAAGCCCAAGGCTATGAAAATATCATTACCCGAACGCATAAAGAATCGGATTTGACGGATCAGGCGGCGGTTCGGGGATTTTTTCAACGTGAAAAAATTGATTATGTGGTGATAGCGGCTGCCAAAGTGGGCGGCATTCATGCCAACAACAGCTATCCGGCAGAGTTTGTTTATAAAAACCTCATGATCGAAGCCAACGTGATTCACGAAGCTTATTGCGCGGGCATCCGGCGGCTATTGTTTCTGGGAAGCTCCTGTATTTATCCGAAAAGTTCGCAACAGCCCATGAAAGAAGAATATCTTCTGACCGGCTGTCTTGAGCCGACCAACGAGCCATACTCAATTGCCAAAATTGCCGGAATCAAGCTTTGCGAATCCTATAACCGTCAATATGGAACAAAATATCGCTCGCTCATGCCCACCAATCTTTACGGACCCAATGACAATTATGATTTGCTCAATTCTCATGTTCTTCCGGCAATGATTCGCAAATTTCATCTGGCAAAACTGGCTGCTCAGGGCAATCAGGAAGGAATAAACCGGGATGAAGCCCGCTACGGAACGATTCCCGAAGATATTCGTTCACTTCTCACTTCTCACTCCTCACGTCTCACTCCCAAAGTCATTCTTTGGGGAACCGGCACACCGCGCCGCGAATTTCTGCATGTTGACGATCTGGCGGCAGCCTGCGTATTTGCAATGAAACTTGACGATGAGACATATCAGCATCATACTCAGCCCATGCTTTCGCACATCAATATCGGCGCAGGAGAAGATAATACGATTGCCGAATTGGCTGAGATCGTGAAGGATGCGGTCGGATTTGAGGGGCAGGTGATTTGGGATCATTCAAAGCCTGACGGAATGCCTAAAAAGCTTTTGGATGTTTCCTTAGCGGCGCGTATCGGCTGGACAGCGCAAATATCCTTAAAAGACGGCATTCAACGGACATATCAGGATTATCTGAGGAAACTTGATGAAAGCATTTAACATATTAATAATACTTGTTATTATTTTCTCATTAACAGGCTGCATGAAACTGAGAATGGGCGACAAAAATATCAGTTTTTATTCTCTGGAATATGATTCGCCCCAGCTTGAATCCGCGCCATCACTGTCTGCGATCATTCGGATAGAGCGATTCAGGGTGTTTCCCTTGTATGATTCGACCAAAATGATCTACCGGGAAAAAGCCTTCAGGCGGGATGCGTATATTTTTCATAAATGGTGGGCAAATCCGCCTGATCTGGTGAGCTATTTTTTAGCCAGAGATTTTCGGCAATCCGGGCGATTCAATGCGGTATTTTCTCCGGATCAGAGTATCCCTGCCTCTCATCTGATAGACGGCATGATCGAAGAGTTTTTTGAAGAAGATGACGTGAACGCATGGTACGCGGTTTTATCCTTGAATGTCAGCCTGATAAAAGAAAAAGAGCCGGATGTCAGCAAACGGATTTTAATGCAGAAAAAATATGCGGTCAAAGAGCCGTGCCTTGAAAAAACGCCTATTGCGCTTGCTCAGGCAATGAGCCGGGCAATGGCAAAGGCTTCTGAGCAGATTATCCGGGATAGCTACGAGGTTATCTCCGCGTCAACGCATTAACATAAGGAGAAGGAAAATGTCTGATGTCAATATCCGTGTTCGGCATATCCTGACTATCATCATGCTGTTGTTTTTTCTGCCGGCGTGTTCAAGTCTGATGTCGTCTGCCGGTTCAAAAGTTGCCGATAATTTATCTTACGCCATTCTCAATCATAATGATCCGGAAACCGTCAAAGACGCCAGCCCGGCATATCTCCTGATGATTGACGGATTTTTGCGTGATGATCCTGACAATGCGTCTTTATTAAAGGCGGGTGCCGCGCTGTATTCAGCTTACGGCGATATTTTTATCAAAGATAAGCTCAGAGCTAAAAAGCTGACAGACAAAGGCTTGGATTATGCGCTTAGGGCAATGTGTATTCAGCAGAATTCTGCCTGTTCTTTGAAAGATAAGACATTTGAGGAATTTGAAAAAATCATCAGTTCTGCAAAAGATGTTTCCGCCTTGTATGCGCTGGGCGTGTCATGGGCGGGCTGGATTCAGGCGCGTAAAGACGATTGGAATGCCGTGGCAGATATTTCCAAAGTGGAATCCATCATGCTGCAGGTCGTAAAACTGAATGAGCAGTATCAGGATTCCCCTCTCCGTTTCGGGGAGGGGCAGGGGAGGGGTGATGGCGCGGCGCATCTGTATTTAGGCGTTTTGGCAACGCTTCTGCCACCGGCAATGGGCGGAAAACCGGAGAAGGGCAAAACGCATTTTGAAAGAGCTATTGCGCTTTCCGGCGGAAAAAATCTGATGGTCAAAGTCGTGTATGCCCGGCAATATGCCCGCCTGATGTTTGATCGGGAATTGCATGATCGCCTGCTCAAAGAGGTAACAGACGCGAATCCGAATGCGCCCGGTTATACGCTGATGAATACGCTGGCACAGAAAGAAGCGCATGAACTGCTGGAGAGCGCGGATGGGTATTTTTAACTGTCCTCTAATTCGGATTCAGTTGCGTATTCAGGAGAATTATGGGACATGTATTGATTCAGCATTTGCAGAAAGAGTATGTGGATCGCAGGCACAAACGCCGGGACGCGGATGATCCCAACGAATGCGGCATAAACTGCATTCGGGTGTTGGATGATGTCAATCTTGAATTTTCAGACGGCGAGATGGTCTGTATTCTGGGACCTTCGGGCTGCGG
>DYRC01000129.1:0-4046 GCA_020718925.1 Desulfonema limicola | reverse complement strand
TTATCCGGCGGAATGCAGCGTCGGGCGGAACTCGCACGCGCATTGGCAGCAGAGCCGGACATCATGTTTATGGATGAACCGTTTGCAGGCTTGGATTTTCTGACCCGTATGAAAATGCGTGAAGAAGTGGTCAACATGCACGAATTTATCGGCAAAACCATTTTGTTTGTTACACATGATATTGATGATGCGCTGATTATGGGAGATCGGCTGGTCGTATTGAGCGGAAGACCGTCTCATGTCAAAATCTCCCGGCGTTTGGATTTTCCGCGTCCGCGCGACTTCAGAAAAGAACCGGAATTAAGCGAGTTAAGAAACGAAATTTTTCTCATGTTAGGCGTGAATTATGCAGTTTAAAACTGTCTCAGAAAAATCCCGGAAAATGTCCACCTCATTAAAAATCGGGCTGATAGCTCTCAGTTGGTTAGTGTTTATCTCCGCTCTTCATTACTGGCTCAATGTCGAAAGAGGGGAACGCAAAACCATCCGCATCGGACACATGCCGGTCATTGCCAATTTAGCCGCGCCCCTTTTGGATTATGCCACCAGAGAAGGCAAGGGCGTCCGGTTTCAAGCCATGAAATTTGCGTCATTTGCGGAACTTGGCGAAGCGCTTCGCAACAAGCAGGTGGATGTTGCCTGCATGATTGCGCCGCTTTCCATTGTGCTTCGTCAGCAGGGCGCGGATGTGAAATTGGTGTGCATCGGCAACCGGCATGAAAGTACGCTCGTAGTCAAAAAAGAATTGAACGCCAAAACCGTGCGCGATTTAGCCGGAAAAACGCTTGCAGTTCCTATGCGGTTTTCAGGACATAACCTGAGTATCCAAAAGCTGATGGAAGACAACGGGATGCTCGGACAAATCAATGTTGTGGAAATGAATCCGCCGGATATGGCTGCCGGAATGGCGTCCGGCGCTTTGGATGCGTATTATGTCGGCGAGCCGTTTGCCGCAAAAACCGTGATGAGCGGTCATTCAACCGTGCTGTATTATTCCGAAGATGTCTGGAAATATTTCATCTGCAATCTGATGGTGATCCGAAATGATTTTATCAAAAATGATCCTGAAGGTGTGAAACTTCTGGTTCAGGGCGCGGCAAGATCAGGGCTGTGGGCGCAGAAAAATATCAGAGATGCGGCAAAAATCGCAGCGCAGCACTGGAATCAGCCGCCGGAATTAGTCGAATATGCCATGAATACGCCTCAAAATCGCTTGGTATATGACCATTTCACGCCCGAACAGGAAGAAATGCAGTACATGGCTGATCTGATGGTGCGATACGGCTTGATTAAGAGCAATGATATTACCGGACTTGTGGAAGATAAATTTGCCAAAGAAGCAGATTTGAACAATATCACGGATTTCAAAAGCATCCTGAATCTGCCGCGATAGCAGAAGAATCAATCTTTCCGCTTTCTCAATCCTCTTTCCACTGTAACAATAAAATCCTGTACATTGGTCAGAATGGAGCGGGCAGTCAGCGATCCCCGATTCACCAGCTTGCTGACGGCAAATTCAGACATATCCACCGAGTAAAAATACACGGGACGCACCTGCCCCTGTGCGGTAAGATGATAGGATGGCGACATATTGCCGACAGCAATAGCATGAAGCTGCGTGGCAAGCGCAATCACGGTGGTGGCATGGCGTGTCAGGCTTCGCATTTTATCCTGAGCCGCGTACACATCGGCAATCACTTCGGGCAGAGGACCGTCATCGCGGATAGAGCCTGCCAGAATGTATGGAATTTCTTTTTCAATTACCGCTTTCATCACGCCGTCTTTTATGATGTTCTGCTCAATTCCTTCCTGAATCGAACCTGCGCGGCGGATGGCGTTGATAGCATCCAGATGATGATAATGACCGAGCGCGACACTTTTTTTGGAATACAGTTCCTGTCCCAGCGCGGTTTTGAAGATTGAGCCTTCCATATCATGGACAGCCAGTGCATTTCCGGCAAGCAAGGCGTGAACATAGCCGTTTTCAATAAGTTTTACAAAAGCGTTACGCGCGTCATGGTCAAACACCACCGCAGGACCCAGCACCCACACGATAAAGCCGTGTTCCCGCTCATAATTCATCAATTCATAAAGCTCGTCATAATCAATGGAAAAAGAAGTCTCGCGGGTGAGATGAGAGCGGAACGCAAATTTTTCAGCCATAAGCGCGGCAAAGGCAAAGCCGGTGGTATGAACAAAAATGCCGTCTTCTCCGTTTTCCCTGCGCCCGCAAGCCACAAGATCGCCGATATGGAGATTGCGGAATTCTTTGGCAGACAAAGAGCCGTCTTTTTCAAGAACTGCCACGCAATCCATACGGGATTCTGTGATCAACTGCCACTCACCCGGTTTAATCTGAAAGTATTCGGGATATACCGATGTTGCATGATAATTATCCGGCGCAACACCGGATTTTTCCACCGGCGCAAATGTAACCGGCGGAAAATCCGCAAATATCGGCAATATGAAATCCGGGGGCGTATAATCAGGCAGAATAAATGCCATTGTCTGATCTCCTAACTGATTTCCTAATATATTTTCAAGCCTTTTATCAACTCGTATCGCCGTTCCACTTCGCTCCAATTGATGATTTTCATAAAATTATCCACATAGGTTCCGCGTGCGCTCCGGTATTTGAGATAATACGCATGTTCCCAAACATCGCAGACCAACAGCGGATAAGTTCCCCACAATGCCATATCCTGATGCTTTTCACTCTGAAGCACAATCAGCCGCTTTGTGCAGGGTTCAAATGCAAGAATGCCCCAGCCGCTTCCCTCAACGGTTTTGGTTGCCGCGCTGAACTGATCCGTGAAATTCTCGAATTTTTTAAAGCTTTTTTCAATCAGTTCCGCTAATTCCCCTTTGGGCTGCCCGCCCTGCGCCGACATATTGCTCCAATAGAGCGTATGAAGCACATGCCCGGAGCCGTTGAACGCCAATTCCTTACACCAGTGCTTGATAAAGATCATGTCTTTCATGGTTCTTGCAAAATCAAGCCGCTGTAAGGTGGAATTGAAATTTTTCACATACGCCGCATGGTGTCTGGTGTAATGAATTTCAATGGTTTCCTTGTCAATATGCGGCTCCAGCGCGTCATAGGGGTATGGCAGGGGCGCCTGAGAGCATTCAAGCGGCTCGTTAGCTGCCGGTTTTTTCGGCTCGGCAGGTTTTTCTTCGGCATAAGCCGGTGCATAAAGATTCAACAATCCCAGCATAGAAACGCCGGCGGCGTTTTTCAACAGGTCTCTTCGGCTGCATTCTTCCATCTTACACTCCGTATTCTTTCATGATTTTTTGTACGTCTTCCCATACCTCGCGTTTTCTGTCAGGATTTCTGAGAAGATACGCGGGATGAAAGGTCGGCATAACTTTGATGCCTTTATAATTGTGAAATCGTCCCCTGAGCTTTGAAATCGTGGTGTCTGTTTTAAGAATCGCCTGCGCTGCCACCGCGCCCAACGCGCAGATAAATTCCGGGCGGATTGCCGCAATCTGGCGTTTGAGAAACGGCATACACGCCCTGATTTCATCTTCTTCCGGGATTCGGTTGCCCGGCGGACGGCATTTGACAATATTGCAGATATAGACCTGATCGCGTGTCAGCTTCATGGCAGAAATGATTTTGGTCAATAACTGCCCCGCATCGCCCACAAACGGCTCTCCTGCCCGATCTTCTTCTGCACCGGGTCCTTCGCCCACAAATACCAGTCTTGCTTTGGCATCTCCCTGCCCGAATACAATCCGGCTGCGGCTTTTACAAAGCTTACACCGTTTGCAGTCGCCGATGTCCGCAAGAATATTTTCCAAGTTTTCAGCTTTTTCAGCCGGGTATCGGGGGCTGATAATTGAGCGATCAGCTTTAAGACGCTTTGTTTTTCCCCAGCCTGCAATGGTTTTCAGGCTTTGCGGCGAGCATTCAAATCCCATGCAGCCCAAGCCTGCCATTACTTCAAGCGTATTTTTCACCTCAGCCGTCAGCGCGATAAATCCGTTGCGTTTTCCCATGATATAGCGTTCCAAAAATCGGTTTTTATCAGAATAAA
>DYRC01000128.1 GCA_020718925.1 Desulfonema limicola | reverse complement strand
ATCATCAATTACCGAATTTGAATTGTATCTCGGAGCAAAAACAGAAGCTCATTTCAAAGACTTGGATATTCTTTTCACCGAAATGGAAGTTTTGCCTTTTGACTTCGGATGTGGTCAGATTGCTGCAAATATCTGGAAAGAACTCCGAATAAAGCATCAACATATCGAAATCAATGATATTTTTATTGACAGCATTGCGATTCATAACGATATGTGGCTTTATACGTTGAATAAAAAGCACTTTCAGCCTATAAAAGAACTGAAGCTTGGAATAATTTGATATGAACCCTACTCGTAAAAATTTTGATGATTTAATCCGCCTGATTGAGCAGTTGCGCGGAGAAAACGGCTGCCCCTGGGATAAAAAACAGACGCCGCAGAGCATGTCGCTGTATCTGATCGAAGAAGTCCATGAATTGGTCGAAGCGATTCGTTCCGGCGATGCGGAGCATGTGTGCGAAGAACTCGGCGATGTGATGTTTCTGGTGTTTTTTGTGGCAAATCTGTTTAAAGAACAGGGAAATTTCGATATTTATGACGTTCTGGCGATTAACCTTGAAAAAATGATCGGTCGTCATCCGCATGTATTCGGAACCGATACGGTAGAAAATGCCGAAGAAGTCCGGCAGCGTTGGCATCAGCTTAAAAAGAAAGAAAAAAATCACGCGCCGGATAAATCGCTCATGGATTCCGTGCCGACAAGCCTTCCTGCAATGATGCGGGCATATCGCATTTCAGAACGTGCGGCGCGAATCGGCTTTGATTGGGCTGATCTGAGCGGCGTGATGGAGAAAGTTGAAGAAGAATGGGCTGAGTTCAAAGCTGAAGTGATAAAAAATGATACTAAGGGTATCTCTTCGGAATTTGGGGATATTCTTTTCACAATGGTCAATGTTGCCCGCCTTGCAAAGATTCATCCTGAAACCGCGATTGCCGAATCTGTGAAAAAATTTGAGCAGCGATTCAGATATATGGAAAAAGCGGCTTTGAAAAAAGGAGAGCGTATTGAAAATATTGGCAGAGAAGAGATGGAGAGGCTTTGGGAGGAAGCAAAAGAAAGCAATCAGAATCTTATTTAAGATTGAGAGCGATAACCCGTTGTTATGCTTCACCGATCAGATCAAACACCGCCTGAATCAGCGAATGATCATCAAAACTTCTTTTTCGCAGATAATAGTTCGCTCCGGCTTCAAGTCCTCTCAGCCGATCTTCATCGCTGTCTTTATATGACACAATGATCACGGGCAGGGCTTTGAATCGCAGATCCTGACGAATGCGTTTCACCAATTCAATGCCGTTCATTCGCGGCATATCCACATCCGACAGCAGCATATCGTAAGCATTGGTATTCAGAAGCCTCCACGCATCCATGCCGTCCACGGCGGTATCTGTCTGATAACCTTTGTTTTCCAACAGGCTTCTCTCCTTTTCCCGCACGGTAATCGAATCATCTGTTACCAATATCCGTTTGAATTTTTTCTCTTCTTCTTTGACCGGATCCCCGATTTTGCTGAAAGCCTGTTTTTTGCCTGCCAGATTGTCCATAGACCGAACCAGATCTTCCACATCGAAAATCAGCACCGGCGTTCCATCCATCATCACGGCTGCCGCGCTTAAATTCGGCACTTTGCCCAGCCGGGTGTCTAACGGACGAATCACCAGATCACATTCGCCCATGAATTTATCTGTGATTAACCCGTAAGTATTCAGTCGGTCGCTGATAATCACCACGCTGAGTTCCGGTGATGGGTCAGAGGACTTGGCGCCGATTCCCAGCATATCCCGAATGTCAATCAGAGCGATATTCATGTTGTCTGTTTTGAAGTATTGGCGATCTTCTATGGTTCTGATTGAGGCTCGCGCTATTCGTAAACAATTATCAATGCGGGCAAGCGGAAAAGCATAGATTTCCTTGTTGATTTCTACCAGAAATGTGCGGATAACAGAAAGTGTCAGAGGCAGTTCCAATTGAAAGCTCATGCCCCTGCCCGGATAAGACATCGCACGGATACTGCCCCTTGCTTCATGCACCATCGTGTGCGCCACATCCAAGCCTACGCCCCGCCCTGAAATCTGGGTAAGATGTTCGGCAGTGGAAAAGCCCGGCAAAAATAAAAATTCTGTCAGTTCATTTTCAGAAAGCCTGTCTGCCATATCCGGGTTGACCAAGCCCTGCTCAACAATCTTTTTTCGGATAGCGATATGATCAATTCCTCTGCCATCGTCAGATACGGTAATCATCAGCATTCCTGCCCGATGCATGGCTTCCAGACGCACGATCCCGGTCTCCGGCTTTCCGGCGGCAATCCGCTCCTGCGGAGATTCAATGCCGTGATCAATGGCATTCCGCAGCAGGTGATTCAGCGGCGCGTCCAATTTTTCCAGAATATCCCGATCAACTTCCGTAGCTTCTCCGCTCATCATAAACTGAACTTTTTTGCTCAGATCGCGTACCAAATCCCGCACCATGCGCGGGAATCCCCGTATGCCTTCGGAAAAAGGACACATGCGGACCCCGACCATCTCGTGATAAAGCCGGTCTGACAAGGTTACAGCCGTGTTGGTGAACATATCCAAGCCGCCCAGCCGATCCATCAGCCGCCGATTGAATTCCGCTGATTTTTCACGCGCTTGTGCGGCTATCTTCCGGGTGCGTCCGTCAGGGAGTTCATGTCCTGAAATTTTTTCCAATTTTTCTAACAGAAGCGTCAATCGCTGCTGATCTCTTTTAAGCGTCATCATCGCATCAAAAAGAGAGGGCAGCCATCGGGAACTGACCACCACTTCTCCGGCAAGTCCCATGAGCCGCTCAATCTTTCCCGCAGCCACCCGGACCATCCGCTCTTTGTCAAAAAACACCGGAGCTTCTGTATGTTTCACCGGTTCGGGAGCTTTAATTGTTTTTACAGGCACAGGACTGAATTCGCCTGTTGAAATAGCGGCAATGGCGGCTAAGAGGCTCTCAACCTGCTCATCGCTCCATTCTTTGCGTCCGGAAATCGCGTTATCGGCAATCACCCCCAGCATATCCGAAGCTCTGAGAAACACATCAATATGCGCGGGCTGCAAGACCAGAGAGCCTTTCTGAACCGCTACAAAACAATCTTCAAGATTGTGTGCCAACTGCACCGCAGCGTCCGATTCCACAATCCGGGCGCCGCCTTTTATGGAGTGGGCAGCCCGCATCATCGCCTCAATGTGAGACTCGACGGCTTTGGCATCATTTTCCATAGCCAGAAGCCCCTGAGTCAGAATGGTCGTATGCGATTCCACCTCTGAGCGGAATAATTCCAGCAAAGAGCGATCTGCGTTGTTTTTTATTATCGAATCCAATTTATAATCCCGAATTTAACCTTTGTTTTTCATCATATCTCTGAATCAATACCATATTTGTTCATTTTTTTATACACAATACTTAGGACTTTTTCTTTTTTGCGAACTTTCAACCCCACCTAACCCCCCGGCCCCCTTCCCTGAAAGGGAAGGGGGAGACATCATCAGTACTCCCCTCTCCTTTCAGGGGAGGGTCCGGGGGAGGGGTGCTTTGATAGCGAATCAGTATCAAACAAAAAACACAAATCTTTTGCTTGACAGCCCTGAATATACCATATAGAAAAAATCGTAACCATAACTCTTTATACGGAGGAATCACCCCATGCAGCAGCGCATTACCTTGACGAGTTTGTATAAAATGAAGGAAAAAGGGGAAAAAATCGTTGAAATTACCGCGTATGATTATCCCTTTGCCAAAATCACGGACGAATCCGGCGTTCATGTTATTCTTGTCGGCGATTCATTGGGAATGGTGGTTCAGGGAGAGTCCAGCACTCTGCCCGTAACCATGGATGAGATGATTTATCATACCCGGATTGTCTCAAAAGCCGTAAAACATGCGATGGTGATCGGCGACATGCCCTTTATGTCGTATCAGGCGGATATATCCGCAGCCATTGCCAATGCCGGGCGATTTCTCAAAGAAGCCGGAGCCTCCGCAGTCAAGCTCGAAGGCGGGGCATCTGTGAGCAGGCTCATCAAAGCCATCACCGAAGCAAGCATTCCGGTTCAGGCGCATATCGGCTTGACGCCTCAATCGGTGCATCAGATGGGCGGATATAAGGTTCAGCGCGATGAGGAGCGGCTGTTGGCGGATGCGTTGGAAGTGGAAGCTGCGGGTGCGTTTTCCGTAGTATTGGAAGGCATTCCGCCGGATATTGCCCAAAAAATTACCAATGCCTTAAAAATTCCCACGATTGGCATCGGCGCGGGACCGCATTGTGACGGACAGGTTCTGGTGATTCATGATCTGTTGGGATTGCGGGACGGGCATGTTGCGAAATTTGTAAAAAAATATGCTGACATCAGAACTCAGGCAGCAGATGCTGTCAAAGCTTATGTCAGCGAAGTTCAATCCGGAGATTTTCCGGCAAAAGAGCATTGCTATTAGGAGTTGTCTGAATGAATATCGTATTTTTGTCCCCGCATTTTCCGCCGAATTTTTATCTGTTCTGCTTACATCTGCGTAAAGCAGGCGCAACGGTTTTAGGTATTGCAGACGCGCCGTATAACCAGATCAGAGACGAACTCAGAGAAGCAATGACAGAGTATTACCGCGTTGAAAATATGGAAAATTATGACGAGCTTTTACGCGCTTGCGGCTATTTTGTTCATCGTTACGGCAGATTAGATCGGGTGGAATCTCATAACGAATACTGGTTGGAAACCGAATCCATGCTTCGCACGGACTTCAATATTCCCGGCATTAAGCAGGACGGAGTTGCCCGCATCACCAAAAAATCCGAAATGAAAAAAGTGTTTATGCAAGCCGGGGTTCCGGTGGCGCAGGGACAAATCGTTAAAACGATAGAGGACGCAAAACAGTTTGCTCAGAAAATCGGCTATCCCGCAGTGTTGAAGCCTGATCGCGGGGTCGGTGCCGCAGATACTTTCCGGGTGGATAATACTTCAGAGCTTGAAACCTGCTTTGCCCAAAAGCCGCAGACAGAGTATATTATGGAAGAATTTATTCAGGGGCAGATTGTGTCTTTTGACGGACTGACAGACCACGAGGGAAATATCGTATTTTATACCTCTCACATTTTCAGTCAGGGAATTATGGAAACCGTCAATGAAGATCGGGATATTTTTTATTACTCATTAAGAGATATTCCCGAAGACCTTGAAAAAGCGGGATTTGATACAGTGAATGCCTTCGGGGTGCGGGAAAAGTTTTTCCATATCGAATTTTTCCGCACCCGGAAGGGGCTTGTGGGCATGGAAGTCAACATGCGCCCTCCGGGCGGGATGACAATGGATATGTTTGATTTTGCCAATGATATTGACTTGTATCAGCAATGGGCAAATGTGATAGTACGGAGGGAATTTTCTGCGGCATATTCCCGCCCGTATCATTGCGGCTATATCGGCAGAAAACTCGGAAAAAGCTACAAATACACCCACAAAGAAATCATGGACGCTTACGGCTCTGTGATTGTTCACCATGAGCCGATCAATTCCGTATTCAGCGCGGCTATCGGAAATTACGGGTATCTGGCTCGCTCCGAAAATATTGAAGCTTTAAACGAATTGGCACGGTTTGTCCATGATGTTTATAAGAGTCAGACCTATATTGATGAAGAAGGCTTTCAGAGAACCGCGTGGACAGAATGAGATTTTTAAAGCTTGCCCCGAAATGACAATATCGTTATAATACCGCCATTAAAGAATTTCACCTGATTGAAAGAGGTTTTAGCGTGAACAGTTCAACCATTTTATCTGTTGTAACGTTTGTCTATGGTTTGTCGGCAGTGCTGTATATTGTCAGTTGGATATTCGGAAGCGGGCAGTCCGGGAAATTTGCCAGTTTTGCGGCGATATTTGCCGCAGCCGGAAATGCGGCAGGTATCGGATTACGCTGGATCGAATCATACAAATTGGGATTCGGTCACGCGCCCTTGTCCAACTTGTATGAATCACTGGTATTTTTTTCGCTGACGTTGGGAATTATCTATCTGGTCATTGAATACAAATACGAAAACCGGGTCATCGGCGCGTTTGCTATGCCCATAGCCTGTCTGTCTATGGCATACGCGTCTTTGGGCGTAAGTTCCAAAATTCAGCCGCTGATTCCCGCACTTAAAAGCAACTGGCTGATTGCCCATGTTTTAACCTGTTTTCTGGGATATGCCGCATTTGCCATTGCTTTCGGGGTAAGCATCATGTATCTGTTTCGGCAACATGACCCTGCCGGGGCAGCTCATCCGTCCGCTCGTCTGCCGGGTGCCGGAATGCTTGATGAACTGACGCACCAGATGGTCATGTTCGGATTTCTGTTTTTATCAGTCGGAATTATCACCGGTGCGATTTGGGCAAATTCCGCATGGGGAACATATTGGTCATGGGATCCCAAAGAAACATGGTCGCTCATTACATGGTTTGTTTATGCGGCATTGCTTCATGCGCGGCTGATGCGGGGGTGGCACGGCAGGCGGATTGCTTATATTTCAATTGTCGGATTTATGGCGGTGTTGTTCACCTATTTCGGCGTCAACTTTTTGCCGGGCTTGCACAGTTACGGCAGTCAATAAGATGATTTATGAATATCGTCAGATTTTTATTTCTTCCTGTATTTGCTTATGTACTGGGATCAATCCCCTGCGGGCTGATTCTGACAAAGTGCTTTGCTGATTCGGATATTCGCAGACATGGAAGCGGCAATATCGGCGCAACCAATGTCCGCCGGGTTGCCGGGTGGAAATTGGGCGTCTTGACCCTGTTGGCAGATATGGCAAAAGGCGCGATTCCGGTATGGCTTGCAATACTGATAACCGATCAGGATTCGCGCCAATTCTGTATTTCCATCACGGCTTTTTGTGCGTTTTTAGGGCATCTGTATCCGATATTTCTGAAATTCAAAGATGGGGGCAAAGGCGTGGCAACTGCCGCAGGAACTTTTCTGATGATTTCACCTATGACATTTCTGACAGCTATAATAGTCTTTATCGGCAGTGTTATTCTGACTAGGCGCGTATCTGCCGGGTCTCTGTCCGCCGCAGTCGCTTTGGCGATTTCCTCCCCGATATGGACGCAATCGGGCATTATCGGCGGATGCGCTCTGCTGATGGCAATATTGATTTGGATTCGCCATAAAGATAACATCAGACGCTTGTTATCCGGCATAGAACCCGCACTTTTTATGATGGCGGCGTGTATTTTTGTTTTTCCGGCGTCTGTCTGTGCATCGCCGGTGATGGATGAAGATGTGCAGGCATATCTTCAGGCAATCAATGAAATTGAAAAAAATTCGCTTGAGCCGATTACCCGGCGCGATATTCTTGCCAAAAGTCTTAAAGCATATCTGAAGCTTACGGATCCTTTTTCAGCATATCTTACTCCGGAAGAATATGACGATTTCAAGTCCTCCCAGAAGAGCGGTTATCTGGGATTGGGTATGGAATTTGAAGCAGATGCTTCGGGGCGGATTTTATGTTTTCCCTATCCTGAAGGCTCTGCTGTCAAAGCCGGAATCAGAGCGGGTGATGTTTTGGAATCTGCGGACGGACAGGATATGACAGAATTATCTCCGTTTATGGCTGCTGTAAAGTCTATGGGAAAAGAAGGCACAGAAGCGGTGTTGAAAATTTTGCAGAAAAACGGGGTTCATCAGGAAGTCCGCGTAAAACGGGCTGCGCCGCCAACGCTGTCTGTGCGGGTGGAAAAGCAGGATGATTTCATACTGATTCGGATATTGTCATTCACCGGCACCACCCGTCAGGAAATTCAGACGGCGCTGGCAGATGCAAAAGACACGCCGCCGATCATTCTTGATTTGCGCGGAAATCCCGGCGGAGATTTGTATGCGGCTACGGATTGCGCCACGCTGTTTTTGGAAAAAGATAAAACCATTGTCGGCGTCAAAAGCCGGGCTGAGACCAAATTGTATAAAAATATGACGCTCCCGCTCAATATCAGAACCCCGATCTATATCTGGCAGGATGAAGGCACTGCCAATGCCGCAGAAGTCTTTATTGCCGCCTTGATAGAAAACGGACGCGCTCAGTCTATCGGAAAAAAGACGATTGGCAAAGGTGTGAGGCAGGATATTACCGAGCTTGCGGACGGCTCCGCGTTGTTTATCACGACCGCATGGCTTCAGACGCCGGAGGGCAGTCTTTATCATGCCAAAGGACTTGAGCCGACACATCTTCTGGAAGGGGATTCGCTTCAAAGAGAGCAATATCTGGCAAGATTCTGCGAACTTATCGAACCTCAGACAGCCGAAGGATTACCGGCAGCAGAAAAACCGTTAAAATCGCTTCCTCCGCTGATTCTGATAGATAAATCCAAAGCAGCAGGGAAACTTTTATGGGCAATTCAGTTCGGATCATACAGCAGTGCGGATGCGGCTATCATTGCGTTAAAACAGGAAAAAAGTAGAAAAAACAGCCGTAATCTTCGCTTATGGGTGCAGATCATCGGATACAAAAATGACGGAGATGCTCATAAAGATTTGAAAAAATTCCGAAAAGAAGGAATTGATGCCCGGCTGGATAGTGAGCAGGAGGCGGCAATCCGATATGGCGTGATGATCGGGCTTTATCCGAAAAAAGATGATAAATTGTTTAAGGCTCTGAAAAAAGACGGATTAATCGGCAATGATGCGTATTGGGTTCCGGTGAGGGAAAATTGAGGATATGTCTGATGCTATCGTCAGACATTAAACAAAAAGGAGAAAATATGACAAAGATCATAAGTACGATCAATCTCAAAGGCGGCGTTGGCAAAACTCAGATGACAGTAGCCTTAGCAGAGTTTTTATCATTGTCGCACAATAAAAAAGTGCTTGTAATTGACCTCGATCCGCAGACCAATGCTACCGTTTCATTAATGGATGAGACAGCGTGGCGTACTAAAGATCAGAACGGAGAAACTCTTTTACAGCTTTTCAAAGACAAGTTGGATAAGACTTCACGCTTTAACATTGCCAATGCTGTTGTCAAAAAAGTGTCGAATGTCGGAGGAGGAATCGGAAATCTTGATCTGTTGCCATCCAGCCTCGGTTTAATTGAAATTCAGGATTCTCTTCCTCTTATCCCTGCGGGCAGATTTTATGTTACAAGTCCTGTAACTATTCTGAGAGATGCTATTTCCGGTATTTTGGATCAATATGATTTTGTTCTCATAGATTGCCCGCCAAACTTAGGCATTATTACTTTGAACGGAATCTATATCTCAAATTATTACCTGATTCCATCTATTCCGGACATCCTATCTACTTATGGAATTCCGCAGATTCTTGGAAGGATTAGCAACTTTAAAAAAGAAATCGGAACCGACATAGAACCTTTGGGGATTGTCATTTCCATGTATCGAGCACAAAGCAAGTTGCATAATTCTGTGATTCAAGACCTGAAAGTGAAAGCGTCACAGAATGAATATCCTCGTGTATTTAAGACGGTAATTCCTTTAACTGTGAGGACTGCCGAAGCCGCAGACTTCAGCGTTTCGGTTAATACTCTTCGCCAGAAATACGGTTATGGCAGAGTTTATGAGGACTACGAAATTTTAACAAAGGAACTTCTGAGCTATGTCTGACAAGAAAATTGCAAAACAAATGGCTGGCATTCTCAGAATCCTTGCTGCAAAAATAGAAGAAAATCCGGAAATACTGAAAGATGTAGGGTTAAATCCTATTGATATTCCTACGTCAGAACGGAAGAAGAAGAAAGAAAAAGTACCTGTAGATTTTGGCATATTTGAGGTTTTTGCTAAGGGTGGGGAAGAAGCATTACGCCAGAAATTAGAAGCCATTGAAATGGGAAGCCTGAAGCAAATCATTTCTCAACATGGATTTGTGCCATCTAAGTTGGCAGGAAGATGGCGCACCAAAGAACCATTAATAAATTTAATCGTAGAAAGAGTAACTGCGAGAAGCGATAAAGGCAGAGTTTTTAAAGAATATCCATAGGGATTAATCTATGATGATTGCAGGACTCACCGGCGGAATTGCTACCGGCAAATCAACTGTATCAGCAATCTTAAAGGAATGCGGCGCAATCGTTATTGACGCTGACCTTATCGCTCATGCGGTGGTGAAAAAAGGGCTTGAGGCTTATGAGCGCATTGTGGCGCATTTCGGAAAGCAGATACTTTTGCCGGACGGAGAAATTGATCGCCCCCAACTTGGCAATATCATTTTCAATCATCCGGATCAGAAGGAAAAGCTCAATCAGATTGTTCATCCGGCGGTGTTTGAAGAAATGGAGCGGCAAATCAGAAAAATTGAACGCAGAAATTCGGCGTCTGTCGTGATTTCGGATATTCCCCTTCTGATCGAATCGGGAATGCACAAAAGATTTTCCGAAATCATACTGGTATATATTCCCGAATATCTTCAGGTTCAACGGCTGATGATAAGGTCTGATCTTTCCGCAGCCCAAGCCAACTCAAGAATACGCGCTCAGATGCCGATTGAAGAAAAAAAGCGTTTTGCCACAA